>NZ_CVTO01000054.1:0-8193 GCF_900004715.1 Pseudomonas sp. 24 E 13 | reverse complement strand
GCCTGCAGGCCCAGGCGCGCGGCCCAGTCCTGAAGCAAACCGCCCACCACCTCGCCGGAATACAGCAACCGCTCCGGCATCATCGCCGGCGGGATGCCCAGTGCATCGAGCATCTCGCCCGACCAGCCGCGCGCAACCACATCGTAGACACCGCCGATATTGCCGGCGCTGCTGTGGTCCACCGCCAGCTCGCCGGTCAGGCACCAGTTGATATAGCTGTTGGGCGGCAGCAGGTAGCGCGTGTTGGCCCACACGTCAGGCTGGTGCTGCTTGAGCCAGAGCATCTTGGTGAAGCCGTAGTAGCTGTCCAGCGAGTTGCCGGTGACCGCATACATTCGGTCCAGATCGACATTCCCACGCACCCACGCCACTTGCTCACCGGCACGACGGTCCATCCAGATCAGGCACGGGTGCAACGGTGTGATCTGCGCATCCACCGCGATTCCCGAGCCGCCGTACAGGCTGCTGATGCACAACGCCTTGACCTGTTGCGCCGCAACACCGGCCTTGAGCATGCACTGCGCCACACACGCCTCGACCGCATCCAGCCAGACCTGCGGCCATTGCTCGGCCCAGCGCACTTTCGGCGTATCCACGCGATAGCCCTGGCTGTGCTGGGCGATGATCGTGCCGTGGGCATCCACCAGCAGCGCCTTGGTGCTCTGGGTCCCTATGTCTACACCCATCACGTAGTTCATCGTCAGAGCACCGGCTTCAACAGCACCTTGATCGACTTGGTCGAGTTGGCCAGCTCGAAGGCCTCGGCGAAGTCATCCAGCGGGAAGTCATGGGTGACGATGCCTTTTGACGTGACCAGGCCGCGTTCGAACAGGTCGATGGCAATTGGGTAGCAATACGGACCCAGGTGGGCGCCGCGTACGTCCAGCTCCTTGCGGTCGCCGATGATCGACCAGTCCACGCTGGTCTCGGCGCCGAACACGCTGAATTCGACGAAGCGCCCGAGCTTGCGGATCAGGTCCAGGCCCTGGGTGACGCCGGCCGGTACGCCGGTGGTCTCGATGTACACGTCGCAGCCATAATTATCGGTAAGGCCGTTGATGATTGCGCGAGCGTTGTCCCGCGACGGGTTGATCACCACATCGGCGCCGAACTTTTTCGCCAGCTCCAGACGCTCGTCGACCATGTCGATCACCACCAGTTTCTTCGGCGTCTTCAGCGCCGCCACCTGCACCATGCACAGGCCCAGGGTGCCGGCGCCGGCAATCACCACCACGTCGTCAAGCTGGATATCGCCACGGTTGACCGTATGGATCGAGCAGGCCATGGGCTCCACCAGCGCCGAGTCTTCCAGGGACACCGACTCGGGAATCTTGTGCACGATGGCCGTCTTGGGAATGCGCATGTATTGAGCCATACCGCCCTCGGCGACCTCACGCTGAAAGCCGAAGATGTTGTGCACTTCGCACATCCAGTATTTGCCCGACTTGCAGAATCGGCACTTGCTGCAAGGCACGATCTGCTCGGCGATCACCTTGTCGCCCACCGTCACTTCGAAGTGCACCTCGGCGCCCTCGCCCGCCTCCACCACATAGCCGAAAAACTCGTGGCCCGGCACCACAGGCGCCTTGACCCAGGGATTGTCGCCGCCCCAGAACATCGCCGCGCCGGAATGGCACTTGCAATCGCTGGCGCAGATGCCGCAGGCGGCAATGCGGATCACCAGTTCATTGGGCCGCGCCTGGGGTTTGCCGATGCGTTCCAGGCGGTAGTCTTTGGGGCCGTGGCAGACGACGGCTTGCATATCAGTGTGCTTGTCCATGGTGTTCGTTCCTGTGTGGATAGAGGGTTAGCGATGGCGCTGACGGCTGATAAAGATCGCCAGCAAAATGATTGCGCCCTTGATCACGCTCTGCACGTAAGGCGATACGCCGAGCATGTTCAAGCCGTTGTTCAAGACGCCGAGCAACATGGCGCCGAGCAAGGTGCCGATGATCACGCCGCGCCCGCCGGCAATCGACGCGCCGCCCAGTACCACGGCGGCAATCGCATCCAGTTCGAACGACACACCGGCATTCGGCTGGCCGCTCATCAGGCGTGAGGTCAGCACCAGCCCGGCAATCGCTGCGGTGAGGCCACTGATGCCGTACACCAGCAATTTGAAGCGCGCCGCCCGTACCCCGGACAAGCGCACCGCCTCCTCATTGCCGCCGATGGCGTAGATGTAGCGACCGATGCGCGTGTGCTGCAGCAGCACATAGGCCGCCAGGTAAGTGAGCAGCATGATCAGAATCGGCACCTGGATGCCCAATACGCTGGCGCGGCCGAACACCGCGAACCACTCCGGCAGCCCGGAAATCGGATAGCCGTCGGTGTACATCAGCCCCAGGCCCCGGGCGATGCCCATGGTCGCCAGGGTCACGATGATCGGCGGCATATGCAGGTAGGCCACGAACAGGCCGTTGCCGATGCCGAACGCCACACCCACCAGCATCCCCGCACCGATTGCCAGGCCCGGCGGCAGCCCCGCGACCATCAAGCCGGCCGTGAGCGTGCCGGACAGCGCCATCACCGGCCCCACCGACAGATCAATGCCGCCGGTAAGAATCACGCAGGTCATGCCCACCGCGATGATCGCGTTGATCGACACCTGGCGCGCAATGTTCGACAGGTTGCCGGCGGTGAGGAAGGTGTCGCTGGCGAGAATCATCACCAGGGTCACCACCACCAGCCCGACAAAGGGATAAAACGCCGGCGAGCGCAGCAACCGCGCCAGGTTCAGGCGCAACCGGCCGGTGCCTGCGGCATTAATGGACGTATTCACTTGAGCCCCCTGTTGCATGGCGCATGACCTCTTGAGGATTGACGGCGGACGCTTCCAGCACCTTGACGATCGCGCCCTTGTGGAAGACCGCGACGCGGTCGCACATGCCGATGACTTCCGGCAGTTCGGAGGAAATCATGATGATCGCGTAGCCCTGTTCGGTGAGGCTGCGCATCAGCGCGTAGATCTGCGCCTTGGCGCCGACATCGATGCCCCGGGTGGGCTCGTCGAACACCAGCACGTCGCAGTGGTGGTTGATCCAGCGGGCAATCACAACCTTTTGCTGGTTGCCGCCGCTGAGGTTGAACACGCGGCTTTCCGCGCTGGGCGCCTTGATCGACAGCTGGCGCATCAGCGCTTCGACGCTGGCGCATTCCCTGGCCTTGTCGATCAGGCCCGCGGCGTTCTGGTATTTGGGCAGGTTGTTCAACGAGATATTTTCGCGAATGCTGAAGTCGGTGATCAGCCCTTCGCTCTTGCGGCTCTCCGGGAGCAGGCCGATGCCGTGCGCCAGGGCCTGGGCCGGGTCGTCGAGGCTGACCTTTTCGCCGCGCAGCCACACGTCTTTGCTCACCGAGGGCAGCGCGCCCATCATGCCCAGGGCCAGTTCGGTGCGACCGGAACCGACCAGGCCGGCAAAGCCGAGGATTTCACCGCTGTGCAAGTCAAAGCGGTTATGCGGGCCGTTGCGCACCAGCTGGATGTCCTTGACCTCCAGCAGCAAAGGCCCGCGTGCGGTGCTGGGCTTGGGCGGGAAACTGCATTCCAGGCGGCGGCCGACCATCATCTCGACCAGACGGTCGATATCGCTGTCGGCCACGGCGGTGACGCCTGCATTGCCGCCATCGCGCAACACACTGATGCGGTCGCACACCTGGAAAATCTCCTCCAGATGGTGCGAGATGAAAATCACTGCCACGCCCTGGCGCTTGAGTTCGCGCATGATCTCGAACAGCAGCTCGGCCTCGCTGGGCGTCAGCGTTGCGGTAGGTTCATCGAGCACCAGCAAACGCGCATCCAGGGCCAGGGCCTTGGCGATCTCGACGAACTGCTGCTCGGCCACGCTCAGGTGCCTGACGGCGCATTCCAGGTTAATCGACACGCCCAGGCGCTTGAACAACGCCTCGCAGGCCTCAAGCATTTCGCGTTTACGCAACAGGCCGAAGCGGTTGCTCAGCTCATGGCCGAGGAAGATATTTTCCACCGCCGTGAGGTAGGGAATCAGGCTGAATTCCTGGAACACAATGCCGATGCCGGCGGCAATCGCATCACGGTAGGTCGCAAATTGCCGGGGCTGGCCGTCGATCAGGATCTGCCCTTCGTCCTGATGCTCGACGCCGCCGAGGATCTTCATCAGGGTGGATTTGCCCGCGCCGTTCTCCCCGAGCAACGCGTGGATTTCGCCGCGCTCCACTTGCAGGTTGATGGACTGGAGGGCCTGCACCCCCGGGTAACGCTTACAGATATTTTCCAGCTTCAGAAGACTGCTCATACCGAAGGCCTCGTACTCAGAAGGAAGACCTGCGCCCCACGGCAGACGTGGGGCGCAGGGGTTTACCAGCTGAAGTTTCCGGCCTTGGCCTGGTCGATCAGGGTGATGTCCACCGGGATCGTGGCGGGCACTTGCGAGCCCCACTTCCTGGCCAGGGCAATACCCAGGGCCAGGCGGATCTGGTCACGGGGGTATTGGGCCGAGGTGGCGATGAACTTGCTGCCGGGTTTCTGGATCGCCTTGATCGCTTCCGGCGCACCGTCGACGCTCACCAGCTTCACATCCATGCCGCTGGCTTCGATGGCCGACAGCGCGCCGAGGGAGCCGTTGTCGTTCACGCTGAAAATGCCCTTGAGGGTGGGCTGGGCCTGCAACATGTTTTCGGTGACGGTCAGCGCCTGGTCACGTTCCTGCTTGCCGTTCTGGATGCTGACAATCTTGATGTCCGGGTGCTTGGCCACCGCCTCCTTGCAACCGCGCACACGTTCGAGGATCGGCACCACGGCAATGCCGTCGAGGATGGCGATATTGCCTTTGTCGCCGATGTGCCTGGCCAGGTACTCACAGGCCTGGAAACCGGCATCGAAGTTTTTCGAGCCGACGAAAGAATCCAGCGGGCCCTCCGCCTGGGCGTCCACTGCCACTACGACCACACCGGCAGCATGGGCGGACTTGACCGCCGATTGCACACCGACCGAGTCGGTCGGGTTGATCAGCAGGATATCGATGCCTTTTTGCAGCATGTCTTCAACGTCACTGACCTGCTTGGACACGTCATGCCGGGCGTCGGTAATGATCAGTGTCGCCCCGATGCTCGCGCCGGCTTCTTCCAGGGCGTTCTTCATGGTGACGAAATAGGGGTTGTTGATCTCCTGGAAGGAGGCGCCGATGCGGATCGGCTTGGCGGCTTCGGCAAACACAGGGGAAACGCTGCCCAGAGTGATGCTGGCAGCCAATAAACACAGGGTTTTCGGGAGCATTTTCATGGCGTGGGTCTCTGTTTTGTTTTTATTTTTAGAGCAAATGTTATCGTTAACATTTTTCCAGAAGCTAACAAGGAAATTAGGTCCGCGCAAGGGGCCATTGGTCAGACTCGATCCAAATGTGGGAAGGGGCGGTGCGACGATTCGACTTGCCCCCGACGGCGATATATCAGTTAGCAATGCATTTACTGACACTGCCTCATCGGGGCATAGGCATCTACGCAACTCAGCAGCGCCCAACCGTACCCACGATGCGAAGCGAGTCGCTCTTGATCTTGCTCTGCTTTTGATCTTGATCTCAGGCGCCCCGTTAAACCACGCTGGCCGAACGCAGGCTTGAATCCGTGGGCAACCCGGCAGGACGCCGGGTTAGCCGCCCCGCGCCATGGATGGCGCGTGGCGGCGGCCCACGGATTCAAGCCTGCGTTCGGGCACACCGAGCATTAGCGAGGTGCCGAGTGGTGGGGCAAGAGCGTTTTGCTTACTTTTGCGCTTTTCAAAAGTGAGCCGCTGTAAAAGCGGAACCATTAGCAGCCGTTACCGCAGAAACGGATATGTACTCGGTCCAATCCAACATCCCGGTCGGCCCAGAGGCCGCCATCGGGGGCAAGTCGAAGCGTTGCACCGCCCCTCCCACATTCGAATTGTTACAGCCTGCAAAAATGTGCGGCACACGGCGCAAAAAAGGGGCAGCCCCTGGAGGCTGCCCCTTGCGTTTCACATCACTGAATCAATGGATGATGTCCTGAGTGCAGATATGCCCCAGGCTGACGTATTGCACGTTGTTACCGCCGACGCCCACACCAGGAAATTCGGCCAGCTCGATGCGCCAGCCACCCTGGTTGTAGGTGGTTCTCCAGATGTACGGTACGCCGGTGCTGCTGTCGTTGATCACCGTGGTGTAATCACCGAAGCAGGTACCGATATTGGCCGTGGCCTGGGACACACCCGCGCTGTTGGTGGTCGCCTTGTAGTCGACCCAGCGGTAGTTAAAGTCGACGAAGTGGTTATCCACGCGCAACACCGGGGTGACGCCCAGCAGCGGCGCGCCGGTGGAGTCCGACCACTGGGTCGACCAATTCAGCAGCCGTGCGGTCTGGGTGGCCAGCGGCATCTCGCTCACCGGCACCCGTACGATGTTGTCACCCTTGACACTGCTGGTGTTCAGGCGCGGCGTGGAGCCCAGGCTCAACTGGTAATACTTGCTCGGGTCCTGCGCCACCGCCGGATTGGCCCGCACACGCACCTTCACGGTGGTGCCCGGCGTTACGCTCGGATAGGTCGAGGTGGAGCCGGCCGGCACGGTAATCCAATTGGCGCCATCGAAGCGGTCGAAGATCCACTGGTTACGGCTGCCGTCCTCGTCGCCCGCCAGGTACATGCTCACGCTTTGCCCACGTACCGCCTTGAAGTCGAAGTAATCGACATCGCCGGCATTGTCGAGGTTGCCGCTGACCTTGTTCATCGAGTCGGGCAATACGAACGCGGTTTGCGCGCTGTCGTTGGGCTCGAATGCGTCGATGTTGCTGTCCACCGCCACGCCGAAACTGAACTGCGCGTTATCGGCGACCTTGGCCACCATGTACCAGTAGTAGTCACCGGCCGACAGTACACCGTTGAGGTATTCATCGGCATTGCCTGCGGCATCCGAAGAACCCACCACACTCAGATTGCCCTGGCCGTCATCCTGGAACAGGGTCAGCGACATGTCCGCGCCTGCACTCTGGTTGACCAGTTGCACCAGCACCCGCGCGTTCTGCGCCAGATTGAAGTGGTAGGCAAACTCGTTACCGGCCTGCACCCCATCAACGGTGTAGAGCGTGTTGATATCCAGGGTGGGGAACAGCGGTTCAAACGCGGCGACGGCCGCGCTTTTCAGTTGGCTTTGCGCCGGTTTCTTCAGCTCACCGACCACGCTGTCGAACGGCGCGGACTTGAGGGCTTTGGTCACCGTTTTAGACTGGCCGGACTTGGCCACTGAGAGTTTTTGCTTGAGCTCAGGCGACACCTTCGACGCGTCCAGCTTGCCGCCGGACTTGAGCGCCATGTTCACGGCCTGCTTGACCGCGTCGGCACTGAGTTTCGAAGGCGCTTGATCAGCCAGGGCGCAGGCCGAGACGAAGCAGGAGGCCATCATGGCCGCGCCCAGCATAAGGGCTTTTTTCGATTTCATTTTTTATCCATCCATAGTTAAAAAATAGAAGCTCAGGTGATCGGCGACATCCGGTCACCTGGGATGGACTCTAGGACAATACTGGTTTTATGTACAGTAGTTTTTTCTAAGAGTTGGTTGACCGTTCCGAGGGGGCCAATCAATCAGCTAGTACCCCGTCATCTCCAGATACCCCACCCCACCGTCGAACTTCACCGGCCCCTCCCAATAGGGAATGCCCAGGTTCATCCACGCCTTCGAATTGACGGCCTCGGGGGTGATGTCCAGGTGCTTGCCGGGGATTTTCAGCGACCAACGCGTGGGAATGCTGCGCCCGTCAATCTCGGTGGTGGTCAGCGGCGCCAGTTGGATATCCGCGTTGTGCAGAGTCTCGGTGCCTCCCTGGGCGTCGATCCAGGTGCCGGTGAGGTAGCCGCCGCCGTCCTTTTGCCGCACGCGAAACAGCATCAGTTGTTCGCCTCGGTCCAGGTGCAGGGAGAACCAGTCCCAGCCGGTCTGGTTCGCGGCCAGGGGCTGGCTGCTCCATTCGCGGTCGAGCCAGGCGTTGCCGCTGACCTGGTAGGTCTGGCCGTCGAGCGTGACGCTGCCGTTGGCGCTGAAGAACGGCTGGCTGTAGTAGTAGGACGCCTGGCCCTGGTCGGATTTGCGGCTGTAGCCGTGGTCGCCCTGCAGCACCAGCGGGCGACTGGAGGTCAGTTGCAGGTCGTAGGCGAACTGCGCGCCACTGGCCTTGAGTTGCATATCGGCCAGGGGGTTGGCGGCG
>NZ_CVTO01000009.1:0-304 GCF_900004715.1 Pseudomonas sp. 24 E 13 | reverse complement strand
GCCGCCTTGTGCCTGTTGGAATCGATGGCTAGTCTTCGGTCCGTCACTGAATTTCAGTGATCGGGTTTAGTCGCCCGGACTCTAATCAGGCGCATGGTCCTCGATGATGTTTTATGGTGGCTGTGCGCAGGGCACCCTCGGGTGCGCCGGATTTTCCTGATTAGCCGGTCGACTAACCTGCGTACAGCCGCCACCCTTCGTTTAGTCGCGACTGGGCCGGCTTATGACTTAATCAGGAGTTACACCATGACCAAAGCACTCCCCGATCCACCCATGGATTGCCTCGTCGTCAATGAAGAACTCA
>NZ_CVTO01000053.1:0-4223 GCF_900004715.1 Pseudomonas sp. 24 E 13 | reverse complement strand
AGGCGACGGCGGGAAACACAAAGGCAACAAGCATAAGCACAAGAACAGGCACCGCTGATCCTCCGACACTGTCCCGACAGCACACTCGCCGGGTTGAACGACGTTAAACGCGTTCAACCCGGCGTGTAAGAGGCTGCCCCCACTCCCGTTACATCGGCGTACTGCTCACCACCCGCAAGGCCAGCCCTTCATAGGCATCCAGCGTAATCGTGAACGTGCCCTCCTCCGTCAGATCCCCTTCCACACGCTCATTGATGATGTCCACCACCGGCCCTGGTGCAATGTTGGGCAGGTGCAGAGACTCGGTGATCGGCGTGGCACCGAAGTTCAGCGCAGTGATCTGCGTGCCCTTGCCTGCCGGCAACTCATGCACCATGACCAGCAGGCCCGGGTGCTCGACATCCGGAATCAGGATCTGGCGACTGGCGGCAATATCGTAGGCACGCCGCACGCCGAGGATCTTCTGCAACTGTGAGGCGAAGGAATCCGGGTCCTGCAACTGGCTGTTCAAACTGCCGTACAGGCTTCTGGAACGCGGCATCTGCCCGGCCGACAGCTCGGCATCGGGGTTGAGGTCGACCAGGTCGTAGGCGCCGCGATGAATCCAGCGCGTGTCGCCATCGGCCATCAAATGCCCGACCTCTTCGGCGGCCAATGGCAGCGCACCCACCAGGTCCCAACCGGACAGCGCAAACACCCCCGGCTGCATGGCGTTGTACATCACCAGCAGCAAATGAATCTGGCGAATCTGCTGCACGTCGGCCGCGGTGATCGCGTCCAGGTCGCGAATGCCGAGGGCTGCGGTGATGATGCTGGCGGTGGTGCAGGACACGCCATTGGTGACGAACTTGAGGTTATACGGCGCGTGCTCGCCGGTCAGGCGTTCATACATCTGCTCGCGGATATGCTCGCGCAGGATGTTGCCGGGAAAGGTCTGGCCCTGGAACAGAAAGGTGTCATGGGCATGCAGGGTCCAGAAGTGCACCAGTTCCAGGGTCAGTTCGTCGTGGTTTTGCAGCGCGTGGATCAGCGAACCAGGGTCGATGCCGAGGCTGTGCATCTGGCGCAGCATCAGGCGCAGGAACTCGGCGTCGCCCATCAGCAACGCATGCTGGTAGGCCGGCCGGGTGATGAAGTCATAGGACAGGTCGGCGCCGCCGTGGGACATGGAGGCGATATCGTCGACGGTGAGGTTGAGTTCCTGGAAACTGAAACCACCGGCCTTGCGAATCGCGCCGCCGAGCAACTGGTTGCCGGTGATCGACAGCGGATGGCTTTCCGACCACGCGCTGCCGTCGAGCTTGCGTTCCACGCCGAGGAAGCCGTTGGCGTCCAGGCGCAGGATTTTGGCGCCCATGACATCGATGGCGTGCAGCGCGTCGCCGATGATCATCTGCTGGGCGGCGAATGACGGATCGAGCCAGTTCAGCGACGGCTGCCCTTCCTTGAAGTAATGCAGGTACACCCAGCGTCGCGGCTTGCCGTCGACCCCCATCACCACGGGCGTGGCGCTCCAGTCGGTTTCCTTGACGCCGGGCTCGAAGAAAATCACCCGTTGCAATTGGCCGACGATGTAGTGCTTGTCGCGCAGTGCATCCACCTGCGGCGGGCTGAGGTTCTGCGCGTCGCGGCCCTCGGCGACGTCCGGCAGCAGCGGCCAGTCTTCTTCACGGATTTCGACCATGTGATACAGGCCCGGATAGTCTTCATAAGCCATTTCCGCCAGCCGAAAATCCGCGCCCTTGCCGGTGTGGGATGGGATCACGTCGTCGATGATCACCGCGTTGTGCGCGGCGGCCATGCGCGTCAGCGCCTGCAACTGCGCCTCGGTGCCCAGTTGCGGGTCGATGTCGAAGCTGATGCGGTCGAAGTTGCCGTCGATGGTCGGAGTGTGTCGGGTGCCGGACAAACCGCCGGACTTCTTCAGCGGCCCGTTGTGAATGCCCTGGATGCCGATTTTCGACAACGCATGCCACAGGCTTTCATCGCCCAGCGCCTCCAGCACCGTACCGTCTTCACGGGTCACGATCGACGCCGGATACGCCGTGAACCATACCGATGACAAGGCTGAAGCGTCACGCGGGCGGGTGTGTGCGAAGGGTTGCTGCCACATGCGTCCCTGTCCCGAATAGAGCTTGGCGCGCTGGCGCGCCGCGTTCAGCATGGACTGTTGCACCAGCCAATTCACATGATCGTTGTCCGCCGCCGTCATAAGCCTGATACCTGTGGTGGTTAAAGGTGATTCGTAAGCATAGGAGCGACGGCGGGAGCGATTCGTTGCATCGGGATGCAGATCCCTGTCCAAATGTGGGATCGACACAAGATACCGGTCGGCTCGAAGGCCGCCGCGCTTTTGCGTTTGATCTGCTTTTGATCTCAGGCGCCCCGTTAAACCACGCTGGCCGAACGCAGGCTTGAATCCGTGGGCAACCCGGCAGGACGCCGGGTTAGCCGCACTGGGCCAGGGATGGCCCATTGCGGCGGCCCACGGATTCAAGCCGGAGAGAGGGCACACCGAGCCTAGGCGAGGTGCCGAGTGGTGGGGCAAGAGCGTTTTGCTTACTTTTGCGCTTTTCAAAAGTGAGCCGCCGTCAGGGCGGAACCCTAATCAGCCGTTACCGCAGAAACGGATATGTACTCGGTCTGATCCAACATCCTGGTCGGCTCTGAGGCCGCCATCGGGGGCAAGCCCCCTCCCACATTTGGGCCAGGATCGACACAAAATCCTGGTCGGTCCGGAGGCCGCCGTCGGTGGCAAGCCCCCTCCCACACTTGGGCCAGGATCGACACAAAATCCTGGTCGGTCCGGAGGCCGCCATCGGGAGCAAGCCCCCTCCCACATTTGGGCCAGGATCGACACAAAATCCCGGTCGGCCCTAAGGCCGCTATCGGGAGCAAACCCCCTCCCACGCCTATTGCGTGGCCTGCCGATATTGCCTGGGCGTAAACCCGGTCGACGCCTTGAACTGTCGAGTAAACGCACTGTGGTCGGTATAGCCGCACTGCAAGGCGACGTCGGTAATCGGCAGGTCGGTGTGCAGCAATCGGTGGGCATGCTCCAGCCGCACCTTCTGGATCATTTGCCGGGGCGTAAGGTGGAACACCCGCTTGCAATAGCGCTCCAACTGCGCCACGGAGATACCGGCAATGCGCGTCAGCTCCCCGAGGGTGACACGGCGGTTGAAGTGAGCGCGGATATGTTCGTCTACCGCCGCCAGGCGTTGGTAGGCAGGGTGGGTCTGGCTGGCCGACTGCAGGTCGAGCGAAATGCCGGCCAGGCCGATGATCGCGCCGCCAGCGTTATACAGCGGCCATTTGTGCGTCAGGCACCAGCCCGGTTCGCGGCTGCCGTAAAGGTGCAGCTCAAGCTGGTCCTCCAGCACCAGACCCTGCTGCAGCACACGCCGGTCCTGCTCGGTATAGCCCGGCCCCAGTTGCGCCGGGAATACCTCGGCGCTGGTCTTGCCCAGCAGCGGCTGCAGTTGCCGCAGGCCGCAGCGCTGCACCAGGGTGCGGTTGGCGAGCACGTAGCGGGCCTCGATGTCCTTGATGAAAAACGCCGCGTTGGGGATCACATCCAGCAACGGCAACAGCTGCGCCGCGCCTGTCAGCAACTGCTCGATGCTGTGGGGGCGACTGCCCTGCAAGAGACTCGCAAACACGTGCTGCACCATGATCTTCATCGCCCGTTTCTGACCCCGACGCCGAGCAGATTGCCCCATGCCCGGGACCCTGTCGAGCGCTGCAAACTGTGCTGAATTCGTCATCCATCCCGGCGCAAACCATCAATCGTCGCCCGCTTAGGGGGTTCACGATAGCGCCATTGCCTACCTGGTGCGCCTGGAAAGCGACGACGATAAAAGCGAAGCCGTCAGTGACGATCACTACAGCACCCCACCCTCTTTAGCCACTCACTCTGCGGCCACTCACTGATGGAGCCTTGCATGAAACGCCTGCACGTTATCGACTCCCACACCGGCGGCGAACCCACACGCCTGATCATGAATGGCTTTCCTGCGCTGACCGGCGACACCATGGCCGCTCAACTCGACGACCTGCGCAGCCACCATGATCAATGGCGCCGCGCCTGCCTGCTGGAACCGCGCGGCAACGACGTGCTGGTGGGGGCGCTGTATTGCGCGCCGGTCACCCCGGGCGCGACCTGCGGCGTGATCTTCTTCAACAACGCCGGTTATCTGGGCATGTGCGGCCACGGCACCCTC
>NZ_CVTO01000050.1:0-7033 GCF_900004715.1 Pseudomonas sp. 24 E 13 | reverse complement strand
GCTGCGCAGCCGCAGCGGCGAGCACGACATCCTTGTTGGGGTGCCGGCCGCCAACCGCCATCACGCGGCGTTGCAGCCGTTGGTGGGCTGCTTCGTCAATACCCTGGTCTATCGCCAGAAGCTCTCCGGCACGGTCAGCCTGCTGCAACTGATGCGCGAATTGCAGGCGCTGTCCGTGGCGGTGCAGTCGCATCAGGACCTGCCCTTCGATTACCTGATCGAACAGCTCGGCGTGGCCCGCCAGGTCAGCTACAACCCGTTGTTCCAGGCCATGTTCAACTACTTCCCGGGCCATGCCCTGGAGCGTTTCGAGCTGACCGATCTGATCGCCGAGCCGCTCGACAATCGCCCGGACAGCGCCCTGTGCGACCTGCATCTGGACGTGCGCGACAGCGAACACGGCATCGCCCTGAGCCTGCAGTACAGCAGCGAGCTGTTCGGCGAGCAGACCGCGCAGGTGATGCTCGAGCAGTATCTGGCGCTGCTCGATGCCGTGCTCGAACAACCGCAGCAGGTACTGGGCGAACTCGCCTGGCAGCCTGAGCAGCGCGCGCTGGCGCGTTTGCACGGTGAGCTCGTGGAGGGTCGGGAAGACATCCTGCAGGCCTTTGCACGGCAGGTCGCCGAGCAGCCCGAAGCCATCGCCGTGCAGGCCGGCGAACAGCGCCTGACTTATGCCGAACTGAACCAGGCGGCCGAACGCCTGGCGGCTGCCTTGCAGGCCCGTGGCGTCGGTGCCGAGGATCGTGTGGCCCTGCGCCTGCCGCGCGATGCGCGGCTGCCCATGGCCATGCTGGCCATTCTCAAGGCTGGCGCCGCCTACGTGCCGCTGGCCGAGGACACCCCGGCCGAGCGCGGCCGTTACATCCTTGCCCATGCGCAGCCGCGGTTGTGCCTGACCAATGCCGAGGCCCTGGCGGAGCTGGCAGAGTGGGGCAGTGCCGTCGAACTGCTGGATATCGATGCGTTGACCACCACCGCGCCCTACCGCGCGCCGAGCGTGCATCCTGCCCAGCTCGCCTACGTGCTCTATACCTCGGGTTCCACCGGCCAGCCCAAGGGCGTGGCCATCGCCCGTGGCAACTTGATGAACCTCATGCTCGGCGTGCAGCAGGTGCTGCCATTGACGGCGCAGGACAGGGTGCTGGCGCTGACCACCGCGACCTTCGATATCGCCATCGTCGAGCTGCTGCTGCCGCTGAGTCGCGGGGCCAGCATCCTGCTCGCCGACCGTGAGCAGGCACGCGACCCGCACGTCCTCGACCGCCTGATCGAGGCCGGCCAGCCGACGGTAATGCAGGCCACACCCGCCACATGGCGTATGTTGGTGGCGCACACCGGGCGCAGTTGGCAGGGCGTGCGCGCCATTTCCGGTGGCGAGGCCCTGCCGTGCGCGCTGGCCGAGGCCATGGAGCAGCGTGGTGCCCAGGTGATCAACGGTTATGGACCGACCGAGGCCACCGTCTACAGCACCTTCGAGCCGCGGCAGGGCGAGAGCGGCGGGGTGGAG
The DNA here is from genome assembly GCF_900004715.1 of Pseudomonas sp. 24 E 13. Classification (NCBI taxonomy): domain Bacteria; kingdom Pseudomonadati; phylum Pseudomonadota; class Gammaproteobacteria; order Pseudomonadales; family Pseudomonadaceae; genus Pseudomonas; species Pseudomonas sp. 24 E 13. The sequence continues at coordinate 5,523 of NZ_CVTO01000050.1, read as the reverse complement.
GTGCCGATCGGCCGGCCCGTGGCCAATACCGCCGCCTATGTGCTGGACGCCGACTTGCAACCCGTGGCGCCGGGCGTTTCAGGCGAGCTGTACCTGGCGGGTGCCAACCTCGGGCGTGGCTATTTCGCTGCGCCTGCCCTGAGCGCGGCGAGCTTCCTGCCTGATCCTTTTGTGCCGGGGGCGCGCATGTACCGCACCGGCGACCGCGTGCGAAGCAACGCCAAAGGCAGCCTGGACTACCAGGGGCGCCTGGATTTTCAGGTCAAGCTGCGTGGCTTCCGTATCGAGCTGGGCGAGATCGAAGCCTTGCTGGCGCGGCTCACCGGGGTGCGGGAAGCGGCCGTGGTGCTGCTCGGCAGCGGCGACAGCGCGCGCCTGGTGGCTTACTACTCGGTCACGCAGGCGGCGGATGCTGATCTGGACGACGCCGCGCTACGCGTGCAGCTGGCGCAGCACCTGCCGGATTACATGCTGCCGAGCCAGTTCGTGCGCCTGGACAGCTTGCCGTTGAGCCCCAGTGGCAAGGTCGAGCGCAAGGCGCTGCCGGCTCCAAACCAACATGAAGGTCAGCGCGACGGCGAGCTGAGCAAACCCTGGGAGGCGCCACTGGCCGAACTGTGGTGCGAGCTGCTCGGTTGCAACGCGGTTGGCGCCGGCGACAATTTCTTCGCCCTCGGCGGCCATTCGCTGCTGGCGGCACGGCTGGTAGCGCGCATCGCCGAGCGCTACGAGCGGCAACTGCCGCTGCGCAGCGTGTTCGAGTGCCCGACCCTGGGTGAACTGGCGGCCAGCCTGGCCACTGCCGAGGGCGCAGGCGAGAGCATCCTGCGGCGATTCGGCGAGGCGCCGGCGCCGCTGCACTTCACCCAGCAGCGGCTGTGGTTCCTCGACCGCTTGCAGGGCGACACCCAGGCCTACCACCTGTCACTGGCCATGCACCTGCACGGTACTCTGCAAGCCGAAGTCCTGGAACGCGCCTTGGCACAACTGGTGGAGCGCCAGCACAGCCTGCGTAGCGTGTTCAGCGAGACGCAAGCAGGCGCGCAGCAGCAGGTCGTGCCGTTGCACGGCAGGCTGCTCAGCGTCGAGCCCTTGCAGCAGGATGTGCAGTCGCCGGCCTTCGCCCGCACCTTGAGCGAGGAAGCGCAGCGCGCCTTCGACCTGAGCGCAACGCCGCTGTGGCGGGTGCGGCTGTATCAGGGCGAAGGGCAGAGTGTGCTGCAGGCCACCTTGCACCACATCATCGCCGACGCCCGCTCGCTGGAGATCTTCTTCGATGAGCTGCAACGTCTTTACCAGGCCGAGCTGAGCGCAACCCAGGCGGCGTTGGCGCCGCTGCCGCTGCAGTTCAGCGATGTCGCCGCCAGTTGGCAGACGCCTGCCGGGCAGGCACGCATTGAAGCGCAGCTGGACTACTGGCGGCAGGCCCTGGCCGGCGAACCGCCGGTGCTGGACCTGCCCACCGACCTGCCACGTCCTGCCGAGCAGGGCTACCACGGGCGGCGCCTGCGTTTCGAGCTGCCCGTCGAGTTGGTCGAACGCCTGCGCAGCACCGCGCAGCGTCATGGCCTGACCGCCTTCGCGCCCCTGCTGGCAGCATGGAAAGTGCTGCTGGCCAGGCATTCGGGGCAGCGCGAGCTGTGGATCGGCCTGCCGGTGGCGCAGCGTCAGCAGGCGCACACCGATAACCTCATCGGCTATTTCGCCAGCACCCAGGTGCTGCGTAGCCAGATCGACCCACTGCAATCCGTGGCCTCGTTCTGGCAGGCGTTGCAAGCCACCCACCTGACCGCGCAACAGCACGGCGACGTGCCCTTCGAGCGGCTGGTGGAGGCTTTGCAGGTACGCCGCGATCTCAGCCATACGCCGCTGTTCCAGGCGCTGTTCAACCTGATCCAGCGCGATGACGTAGCGGCGGTCGGCCAGGGTTTTGCCGGCCTGCCGGCGCAGCGCCTGAATGTCGAGAGCGACAGCGCCCTGGTGGACATCGGCCTGCATATCGAGCAGCACGGCAGCGTCTGGCACTGCGTGCTGGAGTACAACACCGAGCTGTTCGTCGCCAGCACCATGCAACGCTATGCCGACGAGTACTGCCACCTGCTTGACGGCATGCTGGCGCGGCCCGAGGCGCGGCTGTGGGATATCGACCTGGCAAATGCCGATCATGCCCTGACACGCCGCACGTGGAACTTGCCGGCGCATGCGCTGAGCGAGACGCAGGATCTGATCGCGCGCTTCGAGCGCCAGGCCCTGCGCACCCCGGATGCGCTGGCCGTGGATTGCCAGGAGCAACGCTACAGCTATGCCCAGCTCAATGCCTTGAGCAACCGCTTGGCCCACTGGCTGCGCGCCCAGGGTGTCGGCTGCGACGATCTGGTCGCGCTGTGCCTGACCCGTGGCCCGTGGCTGCTGCCCAGCATCCTGGCGATCCACAAGGCGGGGGCGGCCTACTTGCCGCTGGATCCGCAGCAACCGGGCGAACGGCTGCGCTTCATCATCGAGCATGCGCGGCCGCAGCTGGTGCTCAGCGAGCACGCCTGCGCCGACGTGCTCGGCAGTGTCGACAGCCTGGCCGTCGACCACCTGCCGCTGGACGAACAGCCGGCACACGACCTGGCATTACCGGTGTCGCCGCTGCAGCGGGCCTACGTGATCTACACCTCGGGCTCCACCGGCACGCCGAAGGGCGTACAGGTGACCCGTGGCAACCTGAGCAACCTGCTTGCCGGCCTTGATCGCCAGTTGCCGCTGACGGCCGAGGACGTCTGGCTGGCCAGCACCACCTACGCCTTCGATATGTGCAAGCCGGAGCTGTTCCTGCCGCTGCTCAAGGGCGCGGCCATCCTCCTGGCGCGTCGCGAGCAGGTGGTCGATGGCCACCGCCTGTTCGATCTGCTGCGCCGTGCCACGGTGTTCCAGGCCACCCCAGCCGGCTGGCAGATCCTGCTGGAAACCGGGCGTGACGACTGGCCGGCCCTGCGCGGCCTGATCGGCGGCGAAGCGGTGCCGGCCGAACTGGTGAGTGTGCTGCAGGCCAAGGGGGTGAAGCTGATCAACGCTTATGGCCCGACGGAAACCACCGTCTGGTCGACCACCCAGGCGCTGCAGGAAGTACCGGCCGGCGTCGCCGATATCGGCATGCCGCTGCTCAACACCCGTTGCTACGTGCTCGACGAATGCCTGCGGCCAGTGCCGCTGGGCAGCACCGGCGAGCTGTATATCGCCGGCAGCGGGGTGACCCGTGGTTACCAGCGGGCGCCGGCGATCACCGCAGCGGCGTACCTGCCCGATCCGTTCGCCAGCGAGCCTGGCAGCCGCATGTACCGCACCGGTGACCTGGTGCGTCGACGCAGCGATGGGCACCTGGCCTATGTCGGCCGCGCCGATTTCCAGGTCAAGGTGCGTGGTTTTCGCATCGAGCCGGGTGAGATCGAATCGCTGCTGCGCCGGTACCCCGGGGTGGAAGAGGCGGTGGTCATGCTCGATGCGCGCAGCCACAGCTTGTTCGCCTGGCTGCAGGCCGCGAGCCCGGTCGACGAGGTGGCGCTGCGCCGTCATCTGGAAAGCCTGCTGCCCGCCTACATGGTGCCGGCCGGCTTCATCCAGGTGCAGCGTTTCGCCCTTAATGCCAACGGCAAGATCGACCGCAAGGCCCTGCCGGCGCCGCAAGCGCAGGCCGAGCAAGGCGTGGCGCCGCGTACGGCGCTGGAGCGCGAACTGGCCGAGCTGTGGCAGGAGCTACTCGATCTGCCGCAGGTCGGCGTGCTCACCAGCTTCTTCGAACTCGGTGGCCATTCGCTGCTGGCGATGCGCCTGATGACCCGGGTGGAGAGTCGCTTCGGCGTGAAGGTCGAGTTGCGCAGCCTGTTCCATAATCCGACCATTTCCGGCTTGGCCGAACAGATCGAAAACCCGCAGCGGCCTTCGACCGACCAGGCACTGGATGAGATGCAGCGTTTGCTGGCAGAGATGGAAGACTGAAGATGAATGTGACCAACCAACAGGCCTTTATCGAGATCGCCCAGCGCCTGGCCTCACTGCCGGCGGACAAGAAGCAAATGTTCCGCCAACGCCTGGCCGAGAAGGGCATCGATAGCTGGCGCCTGCCCATCGTCCCGGTCGCTGGCGGGGAGGGTGCAGCGGTGCCGCTGGCTCATGCGCAACTGCGTTTTCTCTCGGCCGAGGCCCTGAGCAGCCGTGCGCTGTACAACCTCTGCTCGGTGCTGCGCTTCGATGGCCGTCTGGACCTGGCGTGCCTGCAGCACGCCATGCAGCAACTGGTGGAGCGGCACACGATCCTGCGCACTCGCTACGTGGCCGATGCCGGAGGCCACTTGCAGGCGCACTGCGAGCCCTGGACGGCGGGCCTGCCGGCGGTCGAGCCGCTACCCCGCGAGGCGCTTGCCGACCCGCAGCAATGGTGCGCCGACGAGTACGCCCGGCAACTGGCCGAGCCCTTCGACCTGAGCCGCGAAGTGCCATGGCGCTGGCGCGCGTTCAGCGATGCCGAACAGGGCAGCACCTGGCTGTTCTTCACCATCCACCACGTCGCCTACGACGCGTGGTCGGCCCAGCAACTGACCCGCGAGCTGGCCGAGGGCTACCGTGCCTTGAGCCTTGGCTTGCCAGCCCAGTTGCCGCCGCTCGACATCCAGTACGCCGACTATGCCGCCTGGGAGCACGAGTGGCTGACCAGCGACGCCTGCCGCCAGCAACTCGATTACTGGTGCAGCCAGTTGGCCGATGCGCCCGGTGCGCTGGCCTTGCCCTGCGATCATCCGCGTCCGCCCGCCAACCAGCGTCGCCATAGCGGCGCGGTACGGGTGCGCGAATTGCCGGCTGACGTATCGGCGCAGGTGGACAGGGCCATCCGCGATCAGGGCGTGACCCTGTACATCTTTGGCCTGACCGCTTTCGCCTGCCTGCTGGCGCGCTACAGCGGCGAGCGTGACCTGTGCCTGGGTACATCGGTGGCGCAACGCGATCGCCCCGAGCTGGCGCCGCTGATCGGGCCGCTGCTCAACACCCTGGTGATTCGCCAGCGCCTGGAGGACGACCCGGACTTTCGCAGCGCCCTGCTGCGCACCCGCGACAGCGTGGCGGCGGCGTTCGACCAGCAGACCCTGCCGTATGAAAAGATCCTCGAAGCCCTCGACCGGCCGCGTTCCAGCCCGCTGTTCCAGGCCATGTTCGTGCAGGTCGAATTGCCGGAAAGCCGCACCCTGAGCCTGCCGGGGGTGACCGTCGAGGTGCTTGACCCGCCGCAGCGCCATGCCCGTTTCGATCTCACCCTGCGTCTGCTGCGTTGCGCCGACCAGCGCCTGCGCTGCGAGCTGGAATACAGCGATGAGCTGTTCGAGGCGGCCACCACCGACCAACTGCTCGACGATCTGCAGGCCATCCTGCAGGAGGCATCAGTCAATCCCGGGCAGCGCTTGTCGGCACTGCGCCTGGCCTCGCCGGGCAGCGAACTGCATGGCCCCGTGCTGGGCGCCAGTCCTGAACCGCTGGATCGACAGGTGC
>NZ_CVTO01000048.1:0-14664 GCF_900004715.1 Pseudomonas sp. 24 E 13 | reverse complement strand
ACGATGCATCGCCGATGGTAGTGTGGGGTTTCCCCATGTGAGAGTAGGTCATCGTCAAGATTAAATTCCAAAACCCCTGTTTGCTAACGCAAACAGGGGTTTTGTTTTGGGCGCTCGAAAAGCATTCCTCGCCGACAAATTTGCACAGTTATTTCTGAACCAGACCACTAGAATAGGTACCTAACCTTTTTTAGAGCCAGAGCCCTATTTATGCCCGATCCGGTTGATGCCCTCCAGGTGTCGGACTTACCGCTGGATGACTTGGTGGCATGCCATGAGTGCGACCTGCTGATGCGCAAGCCCGTGCTCGCCCTCGGTGAAAAAGCTCAATGCCCACGTTGTGGCTACGAGCTATACGCGCACCGTCACAATGTCGTTGAGCGAAGCCTTGCCTTGGTGCTGGCAGCATTATTGCTGTACATACCCGCGAACTTTTTACCCATCATGCAGCTCAATCTACTCGGGCAGTCCTCAGAGGACACCGTGTGGACCGGCGTGGTCGGCCTGTTCAACACCGGTATGCAAGGGGTTGCCATCGTGGTTTTCCTTTGCAGCATGGGTATTCCCCTGCTCAAATTGCTGTGCCAGTTGGCCGTGCTGCTCAGCATCCGCTGGAACATCGGTCGCAGTTACGGACTGTTGTTCTACCGCATCTACCACCATATGAAAGACTGGGGGATGCTGGAGGTCTACTTGATGGGCGTCCTGGTGGCGCTTGTGAAGCTTGCGGACATGGCCTCCATTACGCTCGGCCTGGGTCTGGCGTGCTTTGTCAGTCTTTTAATGGTCCAGGTCCTGCTCGAGGTGGTGATGTCACCTCATCAGATCTGGCAGGCGTTGTCGGGAGAGGATGACCATGCGGGCGATTGATGCAGGCATTCTGGTTTGTACGGAATGCCATGAGTTGAACAAGCAGGACGCGGACGCCGATGAGCAACTCTGCAGCCGTTGCGGTGCGCTGATCCACGCACGTCGCCCCAATAGCCTCATACGTACCTGGGCATTGCTGATCACGGCGGCGATCCTGTATATCCCCGCCAACCTGCTGCCCATCATGACCGTCAACTCCCTCGGCCAGGGCGATCCCAGCACCATCATGTCCGGCGTGATCCAGCTGGTACAGCACGGCATGTTCCCCATTGCCGCCGTGGTGTTCATCGCCAGTATCCTGGTGCCCACGTTCAAGCTGGTGGGCATCGGCCTGCTGCTGTTTTCGGTACAGCGCCGTCAGCCGCTGTCCGCGCAACAACGCATTATCATGTACCGCTTTATCGAATTCATCGGTCGCTGGTCCATGCTGGATATCTTCGTGATCGCCATCCTGGTGGCGGTCGTAAACTTTGGGCGACTTGCCAGTGTCGAGGCCAATCTCGGCGCTGCAGCGTTCGCCAGTGTGGTGATCTTGACGATGCTTGCCGCAGTAACCTTCGATCCCCGACTGATTTGGGATAACACGGAGTCGGATGACGACCATGAGTGATTTGCCTAAAGCTAAAACCCGCCCTGCATCCAATTGGTCGGCCATCTGGGTGCTGCCGCTGATTGCCCTGATCATTGGTGGCTGGCTGGGTTGGCGTGCCTACTCCCAGCAAGGTCTCGAGATCCAGGTCCGCTTTGAAAGCGGCGAGGGCATTCAAGTCAACAAGACCGAGGTGGTCTACAAAGGCATGACGGTGGGTAAGGTCAAAGCCTTGGCGCTGGATGACGAAGGCAACAATCGCGGGGTGATTGCCACCATCGAGATGAACAAGGATGTCGAGCAATACCTCAGGACCAATACTCGCTTCTGGCTGGTCAAGCCCAGCGTCAGCCTCGCCGGTATCACTGGTTTGGAAACCCTCGTGTCGGGTAACTACATCGCCGCAAGCCCGGGGGATGGTGAGCCGACCCGCAAGTTCAAGGCGCTCTCCGAGGAGCCGCCGTTATCCGATGCCAAGCCTGGTCTGCACCTGACGCTCAAGGCTGATCGCCTGGGTTCGCTGAACCGGGGCAGCCCGGTGTTCTACAAGCAGATCCAGGTGGGGCAGGTCAAAAGCTACTTGTTGTCCGAGGACCACAGTACCGTCGAGATCAAGGTCTATATCGAACCGACCTATGCCAACCTGGTGCGCAAACACACGCGTTTCTGGAACGCCAGCGGCATCAGCATCGACGCCAATCTGTCGGGTGTGAAGGTCCGCAGCGAATCGCTTTCCAGCATCGTTGCCGGCGGTATCGCCTTTGCCACGCCGGAAAATCGCAAGGACAGCCCGCCAACCGACCCGAGCCTGCCGTTCCGCTTGTACGAGGATTTCGACGCCGCCGCCGCGGGCATCAAGGTCAAGGTCAAGCTCACCGATTTCGAAGGCCTGCAGGCTGGACGTACGCCCGTGATGTACAAGGGTATCGAGGTCGGCAGCCTGAAAACCCTGAAGATCGACCCGGACCTGTCCAGTGCCAGCGCTGAATTGACCCTCGATCCCCTGGCCGAAGACTATCTGGTGCAGGACACGCAATTCTGGGTGGTCAAACCGTCCATCTCCCTGGCCGGCATCACCGGCCTGGAGGCCTTGGTCAAAGGCAACTACATCGCCATCCGCCCCGGTGACAAGGGCACCGCGCCACAACGTGAATACGTGGCTCGCGCCAAGGCGCCACCGTTGGACCTGCGCTCGCCGGGCCTGCACATGGTGCTGCTCACCGACAACCTGGGCTCGCTGGATGTCGGCAGCCCGATTCTGTACAAGCAGGTCAAGGTCGGTTCGGTACAGAGCTACCAGTTCTCACGCAAGAAAAAGCAATTGGTGATCGGTGTTCACATCGAGAAAGAGTATGAAAGCCTGGTCAACGGTTCGACCCGTTTCTGGAATGCCAGCGGTGTCACCCTCACCGGCGGGCTGACCAGCGGTATTCAGGTGAAAAGTGAATCCCTGGCCAGCCTGATGGCCGGTGGTATTGCTTTTGAAACGCCGGAACCGAATGTGCCGCTGAAAAGGCACATCCCGCGTTTCCGCCTGTTTGCCGATCGCGACGCTGCCAATCAGCACGGCACGCTGGTCACCATCAAGGTTGACCGCGCCGACGGCTTGAGCCCTGGCACGCCCGTACGCTTCAAAGGCCTGGACGTGGGCAAGATCGAAAGTGTGGACCTGAGTGCCGACATGCAATCGGTGCTGCTCAGCGCGCGTATCACTCAAGTGGCCGACCGTATTGCGCGGGCGGGCAGTCAGTTCTGGGTGGTCAAACCTGAATTGGGCCTGATGAAGACGGCGAACCTGCAGACCCTGGTCACCGGGCAGTACATCGAAGTGCAACCGGCGACGAAAAACGCCGGCCCGCAGAAGAGTTTTGTCGCCCTTGCGCAACCGCCTGAGGCCGCACATCAGGAGGCTGGCCTGAAACTGACGCTCAGCGCCGCGCGCCGTGGTTCGCTCAAGGAAGGCGTGCCCGTCACCTACCGTGAAGTCACCGTGGGCAAAGTCACCGGCTATGAGTTGGGGCAGACCGCCGACCGTGTCCTGGTGCATATCCTCATCGAGCCCAAGTACGCACCCTTGGTCCGCAGTGGCAGCCGCTTCTGGAACACCAGCGGCTTCGGGCTCGACTTCGGCTTGTTCAAGGGCGCGACGGTGCGTACCGAGTCCCTGGAGACGCTGGTTGCCGGCGGTATTGCCTTTGCCACGCCTGATGGCGAACGCATGGGCAACCCGGCGCGGCCGCAGCAGACCTTTGCGCTGTTCGACAAGTTCGAGGATGAGTGGCTGACCTGGGCGCCCAAGATTCCACTGGGTAAGTAGATCGAGGCGCGGCCATCGGGGGCAAGCCCCCTCCCACACTTTGAATGTATTCACACATCAGAATGTGGGAGGGGGCTTGCCCCCGATGAGGCCCTCAAATCCAACACAAAACCCCAGCCCAAAAAAAAGGCCGCGATCCAAAAGATCGCGGCCTTTTTGCCTTTCAACGCTACACGTCAGACTTCATCCAACTCCGGCTCATCGGCCTGCACGTTAATCGTCGCCTTCACCGCATCATGTCGACGAATATATTTCCAGTCCGCCTCATCAATGTAGATCCCGTTCGGCCCGCTGCCGCCTTCCAGGTCGATCGCCACCTGGGCGGACACCTGCGGCTTCACACTGGCCAGGATCGGCACGAAACCCAGCTGCAGGCTGGTTTCCAGCAGCGCGGCCTGGTTCTTCTCATCGATATCCGCTGCCTCATCGAGGTAGTACGGCAAGCGCACACGCCCGGCTTGTTCGCGGTCCATCAAGTGCAGCAACAAGTACATGTTGGTCAGTGCCTTGATGGTCATGGTGGTGCCGTTGGACGCGGCGCCATCGATATCGGTATGAATCACCGGCTGGCCGTTGACCTTGGTGATCTCGAACGCCAGTTCGAACAAATCCTTGAGGCCCAACTGGTTATGGTTGGCTGCGACGAGGCGGGCCAGGTATTCCTTGGCTTCTTCGTTCTTGTTGTCCTGCTCGGCACTCTGGCTGAGATCGAACACCGACAACGTCTCGCCTTCTTCATACTGACCGGCGCTGTGGATGATCTGGTCGATGTGCTTGAGAGCTTCCTTGTTCGGCGCCAGCACGATGCGAAAGCTCTGCAGGTTGGAGACCTGGCGCTTGTTGATCTCGCGGTTGAACAACGCCAGCTGGTGTTCCAGGCTGTCGTAGTCGCTGCGGATATTGCGCAAGGTCCGGGCGATATCCGTGACCGCTGCGCGGCGTGCCTTGCCCAGTGTCAAGGCCTCGTCGGTACGGTGCGCATAGGCGTTGATCAGCAGTTGCAGGCGACGCTCCATGTCATCCTCGCTGTCGAACTTGGCCACGCCCTTGAGGCGCACCTGCGCATACAGTGCTTCGATCTGGCCATCGGCGCGCAGCAGACCTTGCCAGCTGTCCTGATAGTCGTTGAGCAGCGGCAGCAAGTTGTCCATGGAGTCGTCGACCGGGTCCATGAACGGCGTGCCGAAGGGCAGGTCCGCCGGCAACAGCTGGCGCCGGCGCAAGGCGTCGTCCAGCGTGCGTTGCTTGGCTTCCATATCGCCGATCTGGCGACCGACCAGTTGCAGCTTGGCCGACAACTGCTGGACGCGTTCGGTGAACGCATCACTGGAGCGCTTCAGTTCGTCCTGGGCCGCTTCCATCTGCGCCAGGTGTTCCAGCTTCTCGCCTTCTTCCGCACTCAGGGTTTGCGCACGGCGGAAATCCTCCAGCGCCTTCTGCGCGTCGAGCACCTGCTGGTACAGCGCTTCGGTCTGGGTCTTGCTCGCGGCGCGATCGGAGGCTACGGCTTGCTGAGTCTTGAGTTGCTTGAGCTCTTTTTCCAGACGCTCTTTCTGATCGCGCAGTGCCGCGCGATCGGCCAGCGCCTGCAACGCCGGTGGTTCAATGTGCGAGATGTCGATGGACAGCCCCGGCACTTCGAAACGCTCGCCCTTGAAGCCATCGAGGATCTGCTCCAGGGATTTGACCCACTGGCCGTCCTCGTCCAGCGTGATGCCGTGCTCGCCCAGCGGCAGGCTGAACAAGGAGCTGTTGAACAGGCGCATCAGGCGCTCGACGTCCTGCTGCGAGAATTCTTCGCGCAGCTTGGCGTAGCTGTTGTTGTCCGCGTGGTCCAGCTGCTGCTTGACCGACTTCAAGCGTTTTTCCAGGTCGCGCAGGCGCTCGTCCAAGTCCTCGGCGCTGAATTGCCGGGACTGCGCCAGGGCGCCCGCCAACTCGTCGTGAGCATCCTTGGCCGCGAGCAACTGCTGCTCCAGCACCCTCACATCATCGACCAGCGCAAAGCGATGCTTGAGCACCGACAGCTCGCCCAACCAACGCTGGATGCCACTGATCTCACGCTCCAGGCGCATCAGCTCCTGGGTGCCGCCGCGCTGGTCGTGCTGCAGCGCATCCTGCTCGTTGCGATAGTGCTCGGCCTGGATCGTCAGCTCTTCCTTGCGCGCACTGGCGTAGTCCGACCAGGTGCCCAGCAGCGAATCCAGCAACGGCGACAGACGATGCAATTTGCCGCGCAAAATATCGCGCTGTTTCACGCCATTGGCGAGCGCTTCGACCAACGGCCCGGCGGCCACCAGCGAGTGGTAGTCCTGCTCCATGCGCCGCACATCGCGGAAGGCTTCTTCGCACGCGGCGATGTAATCGACGCTGCCGGAACGCAAGCTGTGTTCGAACGCATCGAGGAACAATTGCTTGAGCTTGGCCGCGGTGATTTCGCGCATGTGCAGCAGGTTGATAAACAGCGCGCGGAACGTTTTCAGGCTTTGTTCGCTGGTGGAACGCAGCGGAATCAGCGTCAGGTCCAGCGGAATCGACGTATGGCCGCCTACCAGCAAGCGACGCAGTTCATCGGGTTTGAGTTCATAGGCTTTCAGGCCTTCGCGCTCAAGGTTGGTGAACAGTTCTTTCTGGCGCAGGCAGGTGTCGTTTTTCTGATAGTGGGCCAGGTCCAGCTTGCCGGCGTAGGCGAAGAACTGGTGGCCGAAGCCACCGCCCGGACCGCGCCCGACCACGCCAATCACGTGCGGGCCGTGGGGCAGTGAGACTTCTACCAGGATGTAGCTGGTGTCGGTGGCAAAGTAGAAGCGCCGCGATTGCTCCAGGGTGTACTTGCCGAAGCTCATGTCCGACATGCGCGCCAGGATCGGGAACTGCAAGGCGTTGATCGACGCGGATTTACCCAGGTTGTTCGCGCCATACACCGACAGCGGCTCTTCCAGCGGGAACAAGCCCAGGCTGTAGCCGGCGGTGTTCAACAGGGCGAAGCGGCGTATGCCGTAGCGTTCCTTACTCATGCGTCGGTCTCCTGTTCTTCGGCAATGGCGCGGGCGAGGGCGTCTTCTTCGCTTTCCTCAGCGAAGTCGCTCAGGTCCAGCGGGTCGTCGGTCTCCAGCAGTTTTTCATCGCTGTCTGCGTCGATGATCACCGGCACTGGCAGCGGCAATACGCTGTGCACGCTGGCGGCGAGATCGCGGTCCTGCTGCACCGACAGGCACACATCGAGGAATCGATGCATCGGTGGCAGGAAGCGATAGATGCCATTGTCTTCGCCGGCAAAGCCCAGCTGAGTCATGCGCCGCATGATTTTTTCTTCCAGTTCTTCCTGGGTCTGCACTTCGGCCTGGATAAACAGGTCGCGGTACTTTTCCAGCAACGACGGCAGCTCGTCGCGGCCCAGGCTGCCGCCATCGAGCACGGCGACCGGGTCGCGGCCCTGGTCGGCCAGGTGCTCGACGAGGATGAAGGTGAACAGGGCCAGACGCTGCGCAGTCTTGTTCACCTGCGCGCTGGCGATGGCCGAATCCGGCACGAAATAATAGAAACCACGGGTATCGCAGACCAGCTCGAAACCCAGGGCCTTGAACAGCGTGCGGTACTGGTCCTGGAAGTTCGACAGCTGCGCGTACAGCTCCGGGTCGCGACGGCTGACGTGGTAACCCTTGAACAGCTCGCGAAAGATCGGTGCCAGCTGGGACAGTTCGGATAGATCAAGATGCATAAGGCGTGCTCGCAGAATTCTCGGTGGCGTCAACGCCGGCCGGGAGCAGGGCGAAGGAGCGCAGGCTGACCTGGTGCTCGTGTGTGTGATAGTCGCGGCGCTCCAGGCGTTCGCGCTTGAAGCGTTTTTCCCGCGAGAGCCGCGAGAACCAGTACAGCAACTCGTCGGTGGCACCGTCCGGTTCCTGCTCCAGCAGCCAGGTCATCAGGTCCGGCATCGGCAGGGCGTCTTCGCAGCGCTCGAGCATTTCCTTGACCGTTCGCGGCGCGCGCTGGGCTTCGCCCTTGTGGGTTTTGTGCGCCTTGGGGAAGCGCGCCGGTTTCGGCTCGAAATTGGCCAGGGCATACACATAGGCTTCCACCTGGCTCGCGCTACCCAGGAAGGTGCTTTGCGGGCGGGTGAACAGCGGCATGGCGGCCTGCGGCACCGCGTCCAGGCCTTTGCGGCGGATCGCCGACAGGGCCAGCGCCGCGCCGCGGGTCACAGCATTGTGTCGGCGGGCCTCTTCGCGTAGCGGCAACAGCAGCTCGCGCGCATGGCGCAAGGTCAACTGGGCGCTGGTCTGCATCTCGAGGATGCGAGCATGGGTGCGCAGCAGCATGTCGTCGTCCACCAACTGGCCCAGGCGCTGCTGCTCGGTGAGCATGCGCAGCAGCACATTCTCGACCTTGCGCACGCCTTGTTCGAACGCGCCGTCGGCGTTCACCAACTGGATCATCGGCTCGACGTATTCGTCCCAGGTGGCCAGCACCTCGGCGTAGCGCTGGCGCAACGGGATCTGGCGGTCGCTGGTCTTGGCGCGGTCGGCCACGGCCGCGAGGGCCTGTTCGTCGTTGGCGAGTTTTTTCAGCACATCGCGCACGCGCATATCCAGCAGGCGCAGTTGGCGGGCCAGGTCGTGGCCATCGCGGATGTCGAAGGCGTCCTGGATATAACCGGCCAGGCGCTCGAGGTGGCGCAGGTAGGCTTCGATTTCCAGGCACAGGCCAAGCCGGTGCTCCTTGCGCAGATAAGCCAGGAAGTCGTGGATCTGCGCATTGAGCTCGAAACGGTTCGGGCTCTTGGCGACAGGCACCAGGATATCCAGGCGAATCCACACGTCCAGCAGGCTGGTGATGTCCTGGGGCGTGCTGTCCAGTTGTTGGGCGGCCAGTTGCGCGCGCAGTTCGCTCAGGCTCAGGGTGCCTTGGTCGAAGTGTTCGCACAGTGGCTCAAGTAAGGCCCAGTGTTCGGCGAGGGCGCGCAGGACGCGCTTGGGTTCGATCATGGGAATGGCCGGCTGGTTGGCGATTAAAAGTCGCGATTGTACTGCATCGGGCGCGGGATTTATCCACAGCCGGTCAGTGTGCAGTGGGCGATTGTTGCCGAACAGCGGTAGAATCCCCGCTCTTTAGTTATCCACAAGTGGCCGAGCTGTGCTTATCGAGTCCCGACGTCGCGCTTACTTGAGCGCCATGCAGGTGGTCAACTGGCTGCCCCGCACCGAACTGCCGTTTGCCGCGCCCTCGCGGCCCGAGCTGTTGCAGGTGCCTGAGCCCTATGAGGCGTTCGAGCCTTCAGGCGAGGAAGCCGCCGCGCCGGTTGCGGTGGTCAAGCCTGTGCCCGACGTGCGGGCGACGGTGGAACGCACGAAAATCGAGGTGCCGCGCCCGTCACCTGTGGTCAAGGCGGTAGTTGCCGAGGAGGCGGCCCCGGTGGTCAAGGCCCCGGTGGTGCCGCCGCCACGCTTTGCCCTGCAACTGCTGCGCGCGGGCCGTTGCCTGCTGCTGGTGGAATTGCCCACCGGCGAACGTTTCCAGTCGCGCGACCCCGCTTACCTGCTGCTCAAGGATATGCTGCGCGCCGCCGGCCTGCCCGACAGCCCGCAAATCGTCGGCGACCCGGTGCGCTGGCCGCTGTTGGTGCGCGGCACCATGGACCAGGGCCCGGAAGCCGCGCGGGATTTTGTACAGAGTTTTGTCTCGGCACGCCTGGAAGACGAACCTTGCGTATGCCTGTGGCTGATCGGCCTGCCCGCCGTGCGCTTTGCCGGTCAAGCCAATGCCGAAGCCTGGTACCGCGAACTGCAGGTCGAGGGCCTGGGTTCGGTCTGGGCGCTGCCGGGCCTGGAATTATTAATGGAAGAGCCACAGCGTAAGGCTGATGTCTGGCAAGCCATGCGCCGGCTGATGGCGCGCTGGAAAACAACCGATGAGTGAGGCTTTATCCTTTCGCCCGATGACCGAGGCCGACCTCGACGCCGTGCTGAAGATCGAATACGCAGCGTTCAGCCACCCCTGGACCCGTGGCATCTTTCTCGACGGCCTGGGCAAATACCAGATCTGGCTGATGTTCGAAGGCGAGCAGCAAGTGGGGCATGGCGTGGTGCAAATCATCCTCGATGAGGCGCACCTGTTGAATATCACCGTCAAGCCGGAGAACCAGGGCCGAGGGTTGGGGTTGGCGCTGCTGGAACATCTGATGTCCCGCGCCTACGCGGCCAACGCGCGCGAATGCTTCCTGGAAGTGCGTGACAGCAATACCGGCGCGTTTCGCCTGTATGAGCGCTATGGCTTCAATGAAATCGGTCGTCGCCGGGATTACTACCCTGCCGTGGGCGGCCGCGAAGACGCGGTCGTCATGGCCTGTACGTTAGTCGACTGAACACCGAAATCCATGTGGGAGGGGGCTTGCCCCGATAACGGTGTATCAGTGACAGATAAGCGCCTGACACACCGCTATCGGGGGCAAGCCCCCTCCCACATTTGACGGCGTTTTGTCAGCGCTTGCCGGTGAGCGGGCCAGGTGGGGCGCCAGCGGGATTATTACCCGGCGGTGAATATGCGGTCGTCATGGTCTGTACGTTAGTCGACTGAACACCGAAATCCATGTGGGAGGGGGCTTGCCCCCGATGGCGGTGTATCAGTGACAAATAAGCGCCTGACACACCGCTATCGGGGGCAAGCCCCCTCCCACATGTTGAACTGCGTTGTGTCAGCGCTTGCCGTTGAGCGGGCCAGATGGGGCGTCGGCGGGATTATTACCCGGCTGTGAATATGCGGTCGTCATGGTCTGCACGTTAGTCGACTGAACACCGAAATCCATGTGGGAGGGCGCTTGCCCCCGATGGCGGTGTATCAGTGACAAATAAGCGCCTGACGCACCGCTATCGGGGGCAAGCCCCCTCCCACATGTTGAACTGCGCCGTGTCAGCGCTTGCCGTCGAGCGGGTCCAGGTTGGCCAATTCGGCCTCGTCCAGGCCATTTCCGCCGCCGATATCTTCTTCACCCACAACGCTCAGATCGTAGTCAGCCGCGCTGTCTTCACCGGCTTCCCGCGCATCCCGCGCGCCATCTTCATGGATCAGGGTTTCCGGGCTCATATCGTCATCGGTCGACTCATGATCATCCGTCGAAGCACCGGTCATGCCCGCTTCGCGCACCCGCTCGTCGGGCATCAGGTGCTCGCGCTCGTCACTGGGGATTTCATCGCCGATCTGGGCCGTCTGGTCTTCTTCATCAAAATCGAGCTCGCGCATCGAACCCATGCGGTCTTCGTTATCGTCAATCGGTTCGGGCTGCGCAGCGCCGTAGGGACGTCGTGATTCAGTCATGGCCAATCCTCATACTGTGGGGCTTATAGTGAGTGGACAGGCTGTGTGCCCCAAAGATTCAAGCTAATTTGCGCCACGCGTGACCCGGACGAGGGCTTGTCAGTCACAAAACTGCGCATCATTCCTGAGGCTTCCCTGATGAACGAACTACAAGACCTGCTAGATAACAACGAACGCTGGGCGGATGCGATCAAACAGGAAGATCCCGAATTCTTCGCCAAGCTCGCCCGCCAGCAAACCCCGGAATACCTGTGGATCGGTTGCTCCGATGCGCGTGTACCGGCCAATGAAATCGTCGGCATGTTGCCCGGTGACCTGTTCGTGCACCGCAACGTGGCCAACGTGGTGCTGCACACTGACCTCAACTGCCTGTCGGTGATCCAGTACGCCGTCGATGTGCTCAAGGTCAAACACATCCTCGTCACCGGCCACTATGGCTGTGGCGGCGTGCGTGCCTCGATGCAGGACCGCCAGTTCGGCCTGATCGACGGCTGGCTGCGCACCATTCGTGATCTCTACTACGAAAATCGCGACGTGCTGGCCCAGTTGCCCACCGAAGAAGAGCGCGTAGACCGCATGTGCGAGCTGAACGTGATTCAGCAGGTGGCGAACGTCGGCCATACCAGCATTGTGCAAAACGCCTGGCACCGCGGGCAGAGCCTGTCGATTCATGGCTGCATCTACGGCATCAAGGATGGCCGCTGGAAGAGCTTGAACACCACCATCAGTGGCTTCGAGCAGCTGCCGCCGCAGTACCGTCTGCGGCCGCTGGGCGAAGCCTAAGACCGTTGATGCTCGCGCCACCAGGCCATGTAGGCCTGGCCTTCGGCGTTCAACGGCTCCTTGCTGCCGGTGATCCAGCCCCGGCAGTTCGGCTCGCCGCAATGGCAGCCGAACTGCCGGAACAGCGCGTCTTCGGTTGCGGCGTAATCAACCGTCAACGCGGTACCGACGGGGACGGGCTGTGCAGTCCACAGTTCCAGGTAAGTGGTGTCCAGGAACACGTTTGGGCTGCACGAGTGCTGCAACAGGCCGCAGAACCAGGCGTCGTACAAGTGAATGCGTGGCGATAGCTGCAGCGTATGCCGGCGGCGCTCGCTGACGGCATACCCGCAAATCCTGGCGATGCGCACGCCTTTGCCGAAGGCGACGCGGGCCTTGATGACGGCGGGCGTCCCCTGAGTGCCTTGCACGAGCTGGAAGTGTTCGCTCGAGGGGTAACCCTCGTCGACACCCAGCGTCTTGAACGGGTAAAGGCTGTCATACACAGCCGCTTCAGCCTTATCCCTGGCGCGAGTTTTCATCTCTCTCCTCCTAGGGCTGCATGGAACTGCGGGCGTTAACTGACGGCCAATCTCTTGCAGTAAACGGGTGCCGCCCAAGACTCGCCCAAGTCGCCGCCGATTTCTACTGTCAAATATGACAGTAGAAATCGTTGCCACGGCTTACAGCGCGGGTGGCGCGAGAGAGGGGAGCGGCGCGGGACTGCGCAGCTGTTTCAACTGTTCCTTGAGGGGGGGCGTGGCGCATTTGGCGTTGGCCTGCTCCGCCGTCAGGTTGCGCACCGAGGTGTAGAACAACTCGCAGGTCTGCTCTTTACGCGTGACCTGCCAGGTATTCATGCATGCCTTGAGCAACACATTCGCGTCGCTGGCCGGTTTCTGGCCCATGCCGGCTTGCCAGCAGGCCGCGCTGAGGTCCTGGCCCATCACTTTCAGGCCGGCCTCATCGGCCTTTTGCTCATTGCCGTCATAGGTGTCCGGGCTGGCGGCGTACCAGATATAACTTGGGTGGTTGGCACCGAGCACCGAAACCGGCTTGCCCGGTTCCGGGCTGATCTGCGCCAGCCCCAGCACCGCCACGGTTTGCCCGTATTGTTGCTTGATCCAACTGCGTACCGGCGCGCCGAAGGCCACCATTGGCAACGCACCGTCCGGGCGCAGGCTCAACTCCTTGACCATGCGCGTCTGGTAGTCGGTGAAATAGCTGTAGACCGCTTCCAGGTCTTTACCGGCATTGGACGGGGCGGCGATGGGCGCGATATCGATAATGGTCTGATAGGCCGGGGTGTCGCCGGCAGCAATGCCGTTGCTGGTGAGCAAGGTTGCCCAGCGGTCGGTGGTGGCCGATTCCAGATAGTCCTGGGCCTGGGTCAGCGAGTAGTCCGGCGGGAAGTGCAGCAGCTCGATGCTTTTGCGGTTTTCCAAGGCCATGCCCAACGGCAGGAACAGGTACCAGTTGTAGGCCCACTTGCCGTCGCTGTTGAGCCGGCTGGCGCCGTGGTACGCCAGGTCAGCCGTATCGAGCAAGGTGATCAGGGGCTTGCCGTAGCCGTCCGGCACGCCGCTGAAGGTTGCTGCGACCTGGCCGTCATGGACCTTGACGCTGACCTTCGCCCGGCTGTAGCCGTCACGTTGCAGGCTCTGGTTCAAATAATGCTCGGCGGTCTGCTCCAGCGTCCAGGGCCGAAAGCAGATCACGTTGCAGTTATTGGGAAACGCAAATAATCGGGTGACACGTTGCGTGCTGCCCAACGGTACTTCGATGTCGGCCTGTACGACCGCACTGGCCAACAGTGCGGCCAGGGTCAAGGCCAGTCTGGTCGATTTGAACATGGTTGGTTCCTTGTCAGCGAAAGCCCGTCTGCGCGGGATGAAAGCCCACCTTCACACAGTAGCGGCTGACCAGGAAAACCGCGTGCTAAATCGCTGCGCGTGTCGCGATTGGATACGTGAACCTAAACGCTGAACTGCAGGGCGTTGCTCAAATCCCCCATGGGTTTCTGGCCGCGAGCGCGCATTGCGTCGTCCCTTTGCTTGAGGCCGTCCAGGGTTTCCAGTTCAAACACGCGGGTGATCAAGCGCAGGATCGAGGCGGTGTCGTACACCGTATGGTCAACCGTGCCTTTGCGCGCGAACGGCGACACCACCAGCGCCGGAACCCGCGTGCCCGGGCCCCAGCGGTCGCCCTTGGGCGGTGCCACGTGGTCCCACCAGCCGCCGTTTTCATCGACGGTCACCACCACCACCATGTTGTTCCACTGCGGGCTTTCCTGCAGCACCTTCAGGGCACGCACGATATGGCGGTCGCCCGAGGCCACATCGGCATAGCCGGCGTGCATGTTCAGGTTGCCCTGGGGCTTGTAGAACGTCACAGCGGGAAGTTTGCCCGCCTGGGCATCGGCAAAGAATCTGTTGGTGCTCGCTTCATCGCCCAGGCCGCCGTCGCGCAGGCGTTTGTCACGTTCCGCGCGGTGCTCGGGGCCCTGCTGCTTGAAGTAGTTGAACGGCTGATGGTGATACTGGAAGTTCGGGATTTTGGGAATACCGCCCGAGTCCTTGAATTGATCGAGGGTGGCTTGCCACGCGCCGGCGTACCAGGCCCAGTCGATATTCTTTTTCGAGAGCTTGTCGCCAATGTGTTCATGGGTTTGCGGCACCAGCACGTTGGGCAGGTCCGGTTTGGAGTAATCGGGGTTTTGCGGGTCGCGGATCCAGGTCGGCCAGTAGGGCGGCGCCAGTGTGTTGACCGCGTAACCGTCCGGGGTCAGGGCGCTGGGGCCGAACTGCGGCGG
>NZ_CVTO01000047.1:0-14062 GCF_900004715.1 Pseudomonas sp. 24 E 13 | reverse complement strand
GCCCACCGGCAACTTCGTGGTGCAGATCCTCGGCACCAGCTCCGAGGCCAACGCCCAGGCGTTCGTCAAAGAGCAGGGCGGCCAGTACCGGTATTTCAAGAAAGTGCTCAACGGCAAGCCTCTCTACGTGATCACCTACGGCAGCTTCCCAAGCCGCGCCGCAGCCGATTCTGCCATCAAAGCCTTGCCAGCGAAGGTTCAGGCTGGTAAACCTTGGCCTCGAACTGTCGCCAGCGTTCAACAAGAACTCGCGACAACTCGCTGAAGATCCGGCGGCCTTACCCAGGCCGCCCTCCCAGCACCTCAAAAAAAACGACAACAGCGTGCAGCCCTGAAGGCCGCGCGCTTTGTGGTGTCTGCGTCACGGTAGCTTTTGAGTCGTAGCGGTCAGAATTAAAAAAGTTTTGACTAGCACAGCATATCGCTTTAAACCTTTCATAAATGCGACATAGATTTGCGACATTTCGTCGCTAAATTTGTGAGCGTCTGTGTCGGTGTGTACAATGACCTCCCTTTTGCCCCCGCTAAGCCGGCGTACGTTCGGCGTGGAAGGTAACCGGTTGAATTGAAAAGAAATTTGCCTCGATAGAAGAGGCAGCCTGGTGAGAAAGTGTCTATGAAAGCAGGTCTGTACCAACCCGATGAATTCAAGGATAACTGCGGTTTCGGCCTGATAGCCCACATGCAGGGCGAGCCCAGTCATACCCTTTTACAAACGGCCATCGAGGCCCTGACCTGCATGACCCACCGCGGTGGGATCAACGCCGACGGCAAGACCGGTGACGGTTGCGGCTTGCTGATTCAAAAGCCCGACCAGTTCCTGCGCGCCGTTGCCAAAGAGCATTTCGCTGTCGACCTGCCCAAGCAATACGCGGTGGGCATGGTGTTCTTCAACCAGGACCCGGTCAAAGCCGAAGCTGCTCGCGAGAACATGAACCGCGAGATCGTCGCCGCCGGCCTGCAACTGATCGGCTGGCGCAAAGTGCCGATCGACACCAGCGTGCTCGGCCGCCTGGCCAACGAGCGCCTGCCGCAGATCGAACAGGTGTTCATCGCAGGCGACGGCCTGAGCGACCAGGACATGGCGATCAAGCTGTTCACCTCGCGTCGTCGTTCGTCGGTGCTCAACGCCGCCGACACCGACCACTACATCTGCAGCTTTTCCCACAAGACCATCATTTACAAAGGCCTGATGATGCCGGCGGACCTCACCGCCTTCTATCCGGACCTGAGCGACGAGCGCCTGCAAACCGCGATCTGCGTGTTCCACCAGCGCTTTTCCACCAACACCCTGCCGAAATGGCCGCTGGCCCAGCCATTCCGCTTCCTCGCCCACAACGGCGAGATCAACACCATCACCGGTAACCGCAACTGGGCCGTGGCCCGTCGCACGAAGTTCGCCAACGATCTGATGGACCTCGAAGAGCTCGGCCCGCTGGTCAACCGCGTGGGTTCGGACTCCTCGAGCATGGACAACATGCTCGAGTTGATGGTCACCGGCGGCATCGACCTGTTCCGTGGCGTGCGCATGATCATTCCGCCTGCGTGGCAGAACGTCGAGACCATGGACCCGGACCTGCGGGCGTTCTACGAATACAACTCGATGCACATGGAGCCGTGGGACGGCCCGGCCGGCGTGGTCATGACCGACGGCCGCTACGCGGTGTGCCTGCTCGACCGTAACGGTCTGCGCCCGGCGCGTTGGGTGACTACCACCAACGGCTTTATCACCCTGGCCTCGGAAATCGGCGTGTGGGACTACAAGCCGGAAGACGTCATCGCCAAAGGCCGCGTGGGCCCTGGCCAGATCCTCGCCGTGGACACCGAAACCGGGCAGATCCTCGACACTGACGCCATCGACAACCGCCTCAAGTCCCGTCACCCGTACAAGCAATGGCTGCGCAAGAACGCCCTGCGCATCCAGGCGACCATGGAAGACAACGACCACGGTTCGGCTTTCTACGACGTCGATCAGCTCAAGCAATACATGAAGATGTACCAGGTCACGTTCGAAGAGCGCGACCAGGTGCTGCGCCCGCTCGGCGAGCAAGGCTACGAGGCCGTCGGCTCCATGGGCGACGACACGCCGATGGCCGTGCTGTCCCAGCGCGTGCGCACGCCGTACGACTACTTCCGCCAGCAATTCGCCCAGGTGACCAACCCACCGATCGACCCGCTGCGCGAAGCCATCGTGATGTCGCTGGAAGTGTGCCTCGGTGCCGAGCGCAACATTTTCCAGGAATCGCCGGAGCACGCTTCCCGTGTGATCCTCAGCTCGCCGGTGGTTTCCCCGGCCAAGTGGCGCTCGCTGATGACCCTGGAACGTCCAGGCTTCGACCGCCAGATCATCGACCTGAACTACGACGAGAGCCTCGGCCTTGAAGCCGCTGTGCGCAACGTCGCCGACCAGGCCGAAGAAGCCGTACGCGCCGGTCGTACCCAGATCGTGCTGACCGACCGTCATATCGCGCCGGGCAAGTTGCCGATCCACGCGTCGCTGGCCACCGGCGCTGTGCATCACCGCCTGACCGAGAAAGGCCTGCGCTGCGACTCCAACATCCTCGTCGAAACCGCCACTGCCCGCGACCCGCACCACTTCGCGGTGTTGATCGGCTTCGGCGCCTCGGCTGTGTACCCGTTCCTCGCGTACGAAGTGCTGGGCGACCTGATCCGTACCGGTGAAGTGCTGGGCGACCTCTACGAGGTGTTCAAGAACTACCGCAAGGGCATCACCAAAGGCCTGCTGAAGATCCTGTCGAAGATGGGCATCTCCACCGTTACCTCGTATCGCGGCGCCCAGTTGTTCGAAGCCATCGGCCTCTCCGAAGAAGTCTGCGAGCTGAGCTTCCGTGGCGTGCCGAGCCGCATCAAGGGTGCGCGTTTCGTCGATATCGAAGCCGAACAGAAAGCCCTGGCGGCTGAAGCCTGGAGCGCGCGCAAGCCGATCCAGCAAGGCGGCCTGCTCAAGTTCGTGCACGGTGGCGAATACCACGCCTACAACCCGGACGTGGTCAGCACCCTGCAAGCCGCCGTGCAACAGGGCGACTACGCCAAGTTCAAGCAGTACACGAGCCTGGTGGATAACCGCCCGGTGTCGATGATCCGCGACCTGTTCAAGGTGAAGACCCTGGACACGCCGATGGACATCGCCGAAGTCGAGCCGCTGGAATCTATCCTCAAGCGCTTCGACTCCGCCGGTATTTCCCTGGGCGCCTTGTCGCCCGAGGCCCACGAAGCCCTGGCCGAAGCCATGAACCGCCTGGGTGCGCGTTCCAACTCCGGCGAAGGCGGTGAAGACCCGGCGCGCTACGGCACGCTCAAAAGCTCGAAAATCAAGCAGGTGGCCACCGGCCGGTTCGGTGTGACCCCGGAATACCTGGTCAACGCCGAAGTGCTGCAGATCAAGGTGGCCCAGGGCGCCAAGCCGGGGGAGGGTGGTCAACTGCCGGGCGGCAAGGTCAACGGCCTGATCGCCAAGCTGCGCTATGCAGTGCCGGGTGTGACGCTGATTTCGCCGCCGCCGCACCACGACATCTACTCGATCGAAGACTTGTCGCAGCTGATTTTCGACTTGAAACAAGTCAACCCGCAGGCGCTGGTCTCGGTGAAACTGGTGGCGGAAGCCGGGGTCGGCACCATCGCCGCCGGTGTGGCCAAGGCCTACGCTGACCTGATCACCATTTCCGGCTACGACGGCGGCACCGGCGCTTCGCCGTTGACCTCGATCAAGTACGCCGGTGCGCCGTGGGAGCTGGGCCTGGCCGAAACCCACCAGACCCTGCGCGGCAACGACCTGCGCGGCAAAGTGCGGGTACAGACCGACGGCGGCCTGAAAACCGGCCTCGACGTGATCAAGGCCGCAATCCTCGGCGCCGAAAGCTTCGGCTTCGGTACTGCGCCGATGATTGCCCTGGGCTGCAAATACCTGCGCATCTGCCACCTGAACAACTGCGCCACCGGCGTCGCCACTCAGAACGAAAAGCTGCGCAAAGACCACTACATCGGCACCGTCGACATGGTGGTGAATTTCTTCACCTACGTCGCCGAAGAAACCCGTGAGTGGCTGGCCAAGCTCGGCGTGCGCTCGCTGGAAGAGCTGATCGGGCGTACCGACCTGCTCGAAGTGCTCGAAGGCCAGACCGCCAAGCAACAACATTTGGACCTGACTCCGCTGTTGGGCAGCGATCACATCCCGGCAGACAAGCCACAATTCTGCCAGGTGGACCGCAACCCACCGTTCGACAAAGGCCTGTTGGCCGAGAAAATGGTCGAAATGGCCGGCTCCTCGATCAACGACGCCAGCGGTGGCGAATTCGCCCTGGATATCTGCAACTGCGACCGTTCTATCGGCGCGCGCATCTCCGGTGAAATCGCGCGCAAGCACGGCAACCAGGGCATGGCGAAAGCGCCGATCATCTTCCGCTTCAAGGGCACTGCGGGGCAGAGCTTCGGCGTGTGGAACGCCGGCGGCCTGCATATGTACCTCGAAGGCGACGCCAACGACTACGTGGGCAAGGGCATGACCGGCGGCAAGCTGGTGATCGTTCCGCCTAAAGGCAGCGTCTACAAGAGTCAGGACAGTGCCATCATCGGCAACACCTGCCTGTACGGCGCCACCGGTGGCAAGTTGTTCGCCGCCGGCACCGCCGGTGAGCGTTTCGCCGTGCGTAACTCCGGGGCCCACACGGTTGTGGAAGGCACCGGCGATCACTGCTGCGAGTACATGACCGGGGGCTTTGTCGCGGTACTGGGCAAGACCGGTTACAACTTCGGCTCGGGCATGACCGGCGGTTTCGCCTACGTGCTCGACCAGGACAACACCTTCGTCGACAAGGTCAACCACGAGTTGGTCGAGATCCAGCGGATCAGCGGCGAAGCCATGGAATCCTACCGGAACCACTTGCAGCACGTGCTGGACGAGTATGTCGAGGAGACCGGCAGCGAATGGGGTCGTAACCTCGCCGAAAACCTCGATGATTACCTGCGTCGTTTCTGGCTGGTCAAGCCCAAGGCTGCCAACCTGAAATCGTTGCTTTCCAGCATCCGTGCCAACCCGCAGTGATATGCGCCTGAAGAGTTTGATGAGGTTTTAACATGGCTGAACGTCTGAATAACGACTTCCAGTTCATCGATGTCGGGCGCAAAGATCCGAAGAAGAAACTGTTGCGTCAACGCAAGAAAGAGTTCGTGGAAATCTATGAACCCTTCAAACCCCAGCACTCGGCCGACCAGGCCCACCGCTGCCTGGGGTGCGGTAACCCGTATTGCGAATGGAAGTGCCCGGTGCACAACTTCATTCCCAACTGGCTCAAACTGGTCGCCGAGGGCAACATCCTCGCCGCCGCCGAGCTGTCGCACCAGACCAACACTCTGCCGGAAGTCTGCGGCAGGGTTTGTCCCCAGGATCGTCTGTGCGAGGGTGCGTGCACCCTCAACGACGGCTTCGGCGCGGTGACCATCGGTTCGGTGGAGAAGTACATCACCGACACCGCGTTCGCCATGGGCTGGCGCCCGGACATGTCCAAGGTCAAGCCGACCGGCAAGCGTGTCGCCATCATCGGCGCGGGCCCGGCGGGCCTGGGCTGTGCCGACGTGCTGGTACGTGGCGGCGTGACCCCGGTGGTGTTCGACAAGAACCCGGAAATCGGCGGCCTGCTGACCTTCGGCATCCCCGAGTTCAAGCTGGAAAAGACCGTGTTGAGCAATCGCCGCGAAGTCTTCACCGGCATGGGCATCGAGTTCCGCCTGAACACCGAGATCGGCAAAGACATCACCATGGAGCAACTGCTCGCCGAATACGACGCCGTGTTCATGGGCATGGGCACCTACACCTACATGAAGGGCGGCTTTGCCGGTGAGGATTTGCCGGGCGTGTACGACGCGCTGGATTTCCTGATCGCCAACGTCAACCGCAACCTGGGCTTTGAAAAGTCGCCGGAAGATTTCGTCGACATGAAAGGCAAGAAGGTCGTAGTGCTCGGCGGTGGCGACACCGCGATGGACTGCAACCGCACCTCGATCCGCCAGGGCGCCAAGTCGGTGACCTGTGCTTATCGTCGTGACGAAGCCAACATGCCCGGTTCGCGCAAAGAGGTGAAGAACGCCAAGGAAGAAGGTGTGAGATTCCTCTATAACCGCCAGCCGATCGCCATCGTCGGTGAAGACCGCGTCGAAGGTGTGAAGGTGGTCGAGACCCGTCTTGGCGAACCGGATGCCCGTGGCCGTCGCAGCCCCGAACCGATCCCGGGTTCCGAAGAGATCATCCCGGCCGACGCCGTGGTCATCGCCTTCGGTTTCCGCCCAAGCCCGGCGCCGTGGTTCGAGCAGTTCGCGATCCAGACCGACAGCCAGGGCCGCGTCGTCGCCCCGGAGCAGGGCCAGTACAAGCACCAGACCAGCAACCCGAAAATCTTCGCCGGTGGCGACATGGTGCGCGGCTCTGATTTGGTGGTAACGGCGATCTTCGAAGGCCGCAACGCCGCCGAAGGCATCCTGGACTACCTGCAGGTCTGACCCCGATCCCAGGTTGAAATGGGATCAAACTGTGGGAGGGGGCTTGCCCCCGATAGCGCTGCATCAGTCACCAGATTCACTGACTGACCCACCGCCATCGGGGGCAAGCCCCCTCCCACAGTTGTTTTGCAGCGCTTTCAAGTCCGCGACAAATTGACCCGATAGACAAAAGGCACGGCACATACCGTGCCTTTTGCGTCGCGCTCTGAGAAAATGCCCGCACTTTTTTTGCGGATGCCGACATGACTGCCCTCAAGAACGACCGTTTCCTTCGTGCCCTGCTCAAGCAACCCGTAGACGTCACGCCCGTATGGATGATGCGCCAGGCCGGTCGCTACCTGCCGGAATACCGCGCCAGTCGCGCCCACGCCGGCGACTTCATGAGCCTGTGCATGAATCCTGCGTTCGCCTGCGAAGTCACGATGCAGCCGCTGGACCGCTACCCACAACTGGACGCGGCCATTCTCTTTTCCGATATCCTCACCATCCCCGACGCCATGGGCCAAGGCCTGTACTTCGAGACGGGTGAAGGCCCGCGCTTCAGGAAGGTCGTCAGCACCCTGGCCGATATCGAAGCCCTGCCGATCCCGGACCCGCACAAAGACCTCGGCTACGTGATGGACGCCGTGAGCACCATCCGCCGCGAGCTTAACGGCCGCGTGCCGCTGATCGGCTTCTCCGGCAGCCCCTGGACCCTGGCCACCTACATGGTCGAAGGCGGCTCGTCGAAAGACTTCCGCAAGACCAAGGCCATGCTCTACGACAACCCGCACGCCATGCACCTGCTGCTGGACAAGCTGGCGCAGTCGGTCACCGCGTACCTCAATGGCCAGATCATGGCCGGCGCGCAAGCGGTGCAGATCTTTGACACCTGGGGCGGCAACCTCTCGGCGGCGGCCTACCAGGAATTCTCCCTGGCCTACATGCGCAAGATCGTCAGCGGCCTGATCCGCGAACACGAAGGCCGCAAGGTGCCGGTGATCGTTTTCACCAAGGGCGGCGGCCTGTGGCTGGAAAGCATCGCCGATGCAGGCGCCGACGCGTTGGGCCTGGATTGGACCTGCGATATCGGCGAAGCCCGCCGTCGCGTTGGCGGTCAAGTTGCACTGCAAGGCAACATGGACCCCACCGTGCTGTACGCCAAGCCGGAAGCGATCCGCACCGAAGTCGGCCGCATCCTTGCCAGCTACGGCAAGGGCACCGGTCACGTGTTCAACCTCGGCCATGGCATCACCCCGGAAGTGAACCCGGAGCACGCGGGTGCCTTCCTGCGCGCGGTGCATGAACTGTCGGCGCAATACCACGAATAAAACACAGAGCAAAAATGTGGGAGGGGGCAAGCCCCCTCCCACATTAAAAGCCAGAAACCTTCAGACCTGCCCCAACGGCGGCAACTTCGCCAGCTTCAACGCCACCAGCAACGCGCCAATCAGCAGCGCGACGATAAACCCGCCAATCCCGTTCCATCCGCCCAAGTGCCAGAAGAACCCGCCCGCCGTCCCGGCAATGCTTGACCCTGCGTAATAGCAAAACAGATACAGCGACGACGCTTGTCCCTTGGCCCTCACCGCACGCCGCCCGATCCAGCTGCTGGCTACCGAATGTGCGCCGAAGAAGCCGAAGGTAAAGATCAGCATGCCCGGCACCACTAGCCACAGCGGGGTGAACAGCGTCAGGGCCATGCCGGCGAGCATCAGCACAATGGTGGCCCACAGCACGCGACGGCGGCCCAGGCGGTCGGCCAGCGAGCCGATTTTCGCCGAGCTGTAGATGCCTGACAGATACACCAGCGACAGCAGGCCGACCACGGCCTGGCTGAGGTCATACGGGTCGGCCAGCAGGCGATAGCCGATGTAGTTGAACAGGGTCACAAACGCCCCCATCAGCAGGAACGCTTCCAGGAACAACCACGGCAGGCCCGCGTCCTTGAAGTGCATCACGAAGCCATCGAGCAGGTTACGCGGCTTGAGGCTGCTGGCGCGGAAGTTGCGCGACTCTGGGAGGATTTTCCAGAACACCGTGGCGGCGATCAGCGCCAGGCCGCCGATGATCAGCATGGCGGTGTGCCAACTGACGAAGTCGATCAATACTCCGATGATCAAACGCCCGCTCATGCCGCCAATCGCATTGCCTCCGATGTACAGGCCCATGGCCAGGCCGATGTGCTGCGGGTGGATCTCTTCGCTCAGGTAGGTCATGGCCACGGCGGCCAGGCCACTCAAGGACAAGCCCACCAGCGCACGCATGAGCAGGATGCCCTCCCAGCTCGGCATCAAACCGCTGGCGATGGTAGCCAGCGCTGCACAGAACAGCGCGGCGACCATCACCGGTTTGCGTCCCAGCCTGTCGGAAATCGGCCCGGTGATCAGCAGGCCGAAGGCAAGCATCGCCGTGGCGACCGACAAAATCAGGCTGCTCTGCGCGGCATTGATGGAAAACTCGTGAGACAGCGCCGGCATCATCGGCTGTACGCAATACAACAGGGCAAAGGTGGCAAACCCGCCGGAGAACAGCGCCAGCACCGTGCGCATGAACATCGGCGTGCCTTTTTCGATGTACTCGTCGTTGAGCTGCGCCACCACGTCATCAAGGGCTGAAGGCGGGGTGTGTTGGGCAAGCGGAGCAACAGCAGGATTCACGGGGGACCTCGGGGAGGAAAGTCTGCCAGGACTGACAATGGGAAAAAGAATATAGCTGGCTAATGATTCTTTCCAATATATTGTTCGACCTGTTTGATAGCTTTAACGACCTAATGAGGTGTGCATGGAATTACGTCATCTGCGGTACTTCATCGCCGTCGCCGAAGAGCTGCATTTTGGCCGCGCCGCGCAGGTGCTGGGCATCTCGCAACCGCCACTGAGCCAGCAGATCCAGGCATTGGAGCAAGAGGTGGGCGCGCGGTTGTTTGAGCGGACCAATCGTCGGGTCGAGCTGAGCGAAGCGGGACGCCTGTTTCTGCACGAGGCGCGCCTGGTGCTGGCGCAAGTGGATAAAGCGGCGGACGTCGCGCGGCGGGCGCAGATGGGAGAGCTGGGAGAGCTGAAAATCGGATTCACCTCGTCGGCACCATTCAACGCCAGCATCCCGCAGGCGATCTTTGCGTTTCGCCAAGCCTTTCCAGCCGTGCACTTGAGCCTGCAGGAAATGAGCAGCACCGAGGTGGCCGAGTCGCTGGTGGATGAATCGATCCAGGTCGGGCTGATGCGGCCTTTGCCGTTGCCCGAATCACTGTGTGTGGTCGAGCTGATGCGCGAGCCCCTGGTGGCGGTACTGAACGCCGGGCACCCGTTGGCGCAGGGCAGCGAGCGCGGCTTGCACCTGGCGCAATTGGCAGAAGAACCGTTCGTGTTTTTCCCGCGCACCTACGGCAGCGGTCTCTATGCGCAACTGCTCAGCCTGTGCCGTGACGCCGGCTTCAGCCCGCATGTCGCCCAGGAGGCGGGCGAGGCGATGACCATCATCGGTCTGGTGGCGGCGGGATTGGGCGTATCGGTGCTGCCGGCGTCCTATCAACGGATACGGATCGACGGCGTGGTGTATCGCACGTTGCTGGACCCGGAAGCGGTGACCGCGGTATGGCTGGTGCAGCGCAAGGGTGCGCAGACGCCGATGGCAAGGGCGTTTGTGGAATTGTTGACGCGTAGGGCGGTGGCGTAGGTATGTTCACACCCGATCGTTCCCACGCTCCGCGTGGTAATGCATCCCGTGACGCTCCGCGTCACCCAACTGAAGGCTGGAACCGTGCACTCGTGGCGGGACGCGGAGCGTCCCAGGCGGCGTTACCACGCGGAGCGTGGGAACGATCCAGGGCGTTTCTGGCTTACTGCATCCCCGCCGAGCGCAGCCCCGCCAGAATGTCCCGATCCAGCATGCTCACCCAACGGTTGTAGTTGCGATGGATCTTGCCGTCCTTGTAGCCCAGTTCGCGGCTGTCGCGGTAGCTGATGGCGTAGCTGTTGCGGGTGTAGCGGATGTCGATGGCGGCATAGAACTGGCCGCGCACGGTGATGTCGGCCTGCACCAGTTGCGGGCTCAGGCGTTGTACCGTCCACTCGCGTTTTTGCAGGGCGGCGACGATCACCTGTTTCATTTTCTCTTCGCTGAGCTGGGGCGTGGCCGGCAGCTCGTGCTGGGTGTTGAGCACCGGTTTACTGGTGCAACCGGCGGTGGTCAACAGGGCCAGGGCGATCAGGGTGGCGCGTAGCAGGGAAGACATTCCGTTTTCTCCAATCGATTAAAAAGTCAGGACCAGCGGCGAAAGATCAGCGAGGTGTTGACGCCGCCAAAGGCAAAGTTGTTGTTCATCACGTAGTCGTTGTGCATCTGGCGAAAGCCACCTTGCAGGTAATCCAGCTCACCGCATTGCGGGTCGACCGAGTCCAGGTTGAAGGTGTGCACGTACTGGTCGCGGTTCATCATCTCGATGCTGAACCACGACTCCAGCGCCCCGCACGCGCCCAGGGTGTGGC
Organism: Pseudomonas sp. 24 E 13; assembly: GCF_900004715.1. Taxonomy (NCBI): domain Bacteria; kingdom Pseudomonadati; phylum Pseudomonadota; class Gammaproteobacteria; order Pseudomonadales; family Pseudomonadaceae; genus Pseudomonas; species Pseudomonas sp. 24 E 13. The sequence continues at coordinate 3,080 of NZ_CVTO01000047.1, read as the reverse complement.
CCAGGAAACTCTTCTGCGAACTGATGGGCATGCGGCTGCCGAACAGGCTGCTGGTGGCCAGGGTCTCGGCGATGTCGCCCTGGTCGGTCGCGGTGCCGTGACCATTGACATAGCCGATGGCGGACGGTTCAAGCCCGGCGTCTTCCAGCGCCAGCTCCATGGCGCGGCGCATGGTTTTCTGTTCCGGGCGGGTGGTGTGCTGGCCGTCGGCATTGCTGCCGAAACCGACGATCTCGGCATGGATATGCGCACCCCGCGCCAGCGCGTGTTCCAGCTCTTCGAGCACCAGCATGCCGCCGCCTTCGCCGATCACCAGGCCATCGCGGCCGCTGTCGTAGGGGCGCGGGCTGGTTTGCGGCGCGTCGTTTTTCAGGCTGGTGGCGTAGAGCGCGTCGAACACCATGGCCTCGGTGGGGCACAGCTCTTCGGCGCCGCCGGCGAGCATCAACGGCAGACGGCCGAACTTGATGGCCTCGTAGGCATAACCGATGCCCTGGCTGCCGCTGGTGCAGGCGCTGGAGGTGGGGATCAGGCGCCCGGTCAGGCCAAAGAAGATGCTGATATTCGCCGCCGTGGTGTGCGGCATCATGCGCACATAGGAATTGGCATTCAGCCCCTCTGCTACCGAGTTCAGCAGCATGTTGCCGAACGCCTTGATCTCATCGGTGCTGCCGGTGGACGAGCCACAGGCCACGCCCATGCGCCCGTCCTTGATCGACGGGTCGCCAAGCAAGCCGGCGTCCTGCAGCGCCTGCTCCGCCGCCCACACCGCCAGGCGCGAGACGCGGCCCATGCTGCGCAGTTGCTTGCGGGTCCAGTGCGCGGGGACGGCGAAATCGTCAATCGGCCCGGCCAGGCGCGTGTTCAATTCGGTGAAGCGGTCCCATTCATCCATGCGCCGGATGCCGCTGCGGTTGGCGCGAAAGTTGGCGGCGATGGTGTCCCAGTCGCTGCCCAGGGAGGTCATGCCGGCCATGCCGGTGACGACAACGCGTTTCATCAGCACAGGCCCCCATTCACGGCCAACACTTGGCGCGTGATATAGCCTGCCTCGGCGGACATCAGGAAATTCACCGCACCGGCCACTTCTTCCGGAGTGCCCATGCGCTGCGCCGGGATCATTTTCATCAGCTCTTCGACCGGCACGTGTTCGTCCAGCATGGCGGTGTCGATCAAGCCCGGTGCCACACAGTTGACGGTGATCTTGCGCTTGCCCAGCTCGATGGCCAGCGCCTTGGCTGCGCCGATCAAGCCCGCCTTGGAGGCGCTGTAGTTGACCTGGCCGCGGTTGCCGATCAGCCCGGACACCGAGGTGATGCACACGATGCGCCCGGCGGCGCGACGACGGATCATCGGCATCATCACCGGGTGCAGCACGTTGTAGAACCCGTCGAGGTTGGTGCGCATCACCACGTCCCAGTCGTCTTCCGAGAGCGCCGGGAATGCGCCGTCTCGGGTCAGGCCGGCATTGAGCACCACGCCGTAATAGGCGCCATGTTGCTCGACGTCGGCCTCCAGGATTTCCTTGCACGCCGCGCGGTCGGCGACATCGAATTGCAGCACACGCGCCTGGCGGCCCAGGGCATCGATCTCGAGCTGTACCGCGTCGGCTTCGGCGCGGCCACTGCGGCAATGCAGCACGATGTCATGCCCGGCCTGGGCCAGGCGCAGGGCAATGGCGCGGCCGATGCCACGGCTGGAGCCGGTGACCAGTACGGATTCAGTCATGGCGTTTCGTCCTTCGATTCATCTAAATAGGTGGCCGCCTGGGGCGGTCGAAATACGTTCAAGCGTGCGCTGGCCTGGATGCCGTCGCCGGTGAGGTGGCATTCGAACACCCCCATGCCATTGTCGTCCTCCAGCGAGCGCAGGCCGTGGATAGTCAGCTCGGCGCCGACGGGAAAGTGCGCCACGTTGCACTCGAATTTTCGCGTGCCCAGCAGGAAGCCCAGTTCCACCGCGTGGCCTTGCTGGCGCGCGCGGCACCCGGCATAGGCGGCGACGCTTTGCGCCATCAGCTCGATACCGACCCAGGCCGGCAGGCTGCCGTCAGCCTGGCTGAACAGGCCGCCGGGTTTGACGGTGAGACGGGTGTGCACCTGCTCTTCATCGAATGACAGCACCTGGTCGATCAGGATCATGTCGCCCGCATGGGGCAGCAGTTCGGCGAGTGGCCAAGCGATCATGGGGCCTCTCCAATAATCAGGCTGACGTTGTTGCCGCCAAAGGCAAACGAGTTGCTCATCAAATAAGGTTTTTTCAAGGTGTCGCCCTGGTGTGCCCACTGCAAGGCGGGCAGCGCCGGGTCGACGTGACCGTCCCACACATGGGGAGGGACTCGCCCGTGCGTCAGGCTCAACCAGCAGAACGCCGCTTCCAGTGCGCCCGCCGCGCCGAGGGTGTGGCCGCTCATGGGTTTGGTCGAGGAGCAGGCCACCCCGCCCGGAAACAGGCTGGCGACCGCCAGGCTTTCCATGGCGTCGTTGTGCTGGGTGGCGGTGCCGTGCAGGTTCAGGTAGCCGATCTGCTCGGGCGCGAGTTTCGCCTGGGCCAGGGCCTTGCGCATGGCCTGCAACGCGCCTTTGCCGGTGGGCTCGGGGGCGGAGATATGGTGGGCGTCGCTGCTGGCGCCGCTGCCCAGCAGGGCGACCGGTGCCGGCTCGCGGCTCATCAGGAACACCACCGCCGCTTCGCCGATATTGATACCGTTGCGGTTCACCGAAAACGGATTGCAGCGCTCGGCAGACACCGCTTCCAGTGCGGTAAAGCCGTTCAGCGTCAGCCTGCACAAGCTGTCGACGCCCCCGCAGATCACCGCATCGCACAGGCCCAGGTCGAGCAGGCGCCGGGCACTCATCAACGCACGGGCGCTGGAGGTGCAGGCGGTGGAAATCACATAGGCCGGGCCGCTCAATTGCAGCCAGTCGGCGAGGAAATTCGCCGGAGCGCTGAGTTCCTGCTGTTGGTAGTCGTAGTCACCGGGAAAGGCGTTATCGCGCAGGTAGTGGGCAATGCCGCGACTGGCCTCGTCGATGCCCGACGTGCTGGTGCCCAGCACAACGCCAACCCGTGAGGGGCCG
>NZ_CVTO01000130.1:3190-5574 GCF_900004715.1 Pseudomonas sp. 24 E 13 | reverse complement strand
GGAAGCTGCCCATGCGACCGGCACCGATCAAGCCCAGGCGGATGCGTTTGGTATTCATGTGTGACCCCTTTTTATTGTTGGCCTCAGGACAATCCTGGTTGGCAAAGGGGCAGGAGCAAAGGCTGTGCCAGAATATAACTAGCTGATATTTATAGAGTTTAAAAAATATAGTGTTCATTTAAATGACATGTCTATGCTGACATGTCGAAAACATGAACATGGAGCCCGCTTATGAGCGCTGCGATCAGTGCGCAAGACCTCGACTACCTGACGGCGCTGGGCCCCGCGGCGCTGAACGATGGCCCGGTCGCCGCGTTGGAAGAGGCGTGGCAGGCCTGTCTGCGCGGCCAGGTGCAACGCCCGCGCGAGGTGCGTCAATTGATCTGGGACTCCTGGCGGCGCAGCCTCCAGGCCGGTATCGATCCGGCCGACAACGCGTACCGCTTCGTCGCCGCCGACCGCCTGACGGCCACGCTGGCCAGCCACCGCGTGCTGATCGACGCCGCCGCGCAAGTCATGCAAGGCTTGCTGGCGTACAACCCGCGCGGGCATATCAACCTCACCGATGCCGAGGGCACCACCTTGCATTTCTGCGGGCTGGATATCACTCCCGTGGGCAGTCGACTGCTCGAATCGGTGCAGGGCACCAACTGTACCGGCCTGGCGCTGGCTGAAGATCATCTGGTGTATGTGCTGGCCGAAGAAAACTTCGCGGTCGGCCTGCGTCAACGCCGCATGCACTGCGCCGCCGCGCCGATCAAGAACGCCCAGGGCCAGACCCTGGCCGTGCTGACGCTCACCGCCGAACCCGGCTGGTTTCACTTTCATACCCTGGGCACCGTGCAGGCGGCCGCTGAAGCCGTGTCGCGGCAAATGGCGCTGCAGGCGTTGCTGGAGGAACAGCAAACCGTGCTCGAAGTGCTCAACGAAGGCCTCGTGGTGGTGGATGAACGCGGCTGCATCAAGGCGCTCAACCGCTATGCCCGCCAGCTGTTCGGGGTGGGGCTGGAGCTGATTGGCAGTCCCTTCCAGCGCCTGGGCCGCAGTGAATTGAGCGAGGTGCTGGGTGAGGCTGTGCGCGACCTGGATTGCACATTCCACCTGCATGACCGCAGCCAACTCGCCTGCCTGGTCTCGGTGTGCCCACTGGAGCAGGGCGGGGTGATCGTGTCGCTGCGCGAAAACCGGCGCATCCGTGAAATCACCCGGCGCATTGTCGGCACCCAGGCGCGGTACACCTTCGACACCCTCCAGGGCACCTCGCGGGCGATCCAGGACGCGCTGCACCTGGGGCGCATCGCCAGCCGCAGTGATTCCACCACGCTGATTCTCGGGGAAAGCGGCACCGGCAAGGAGTTGTTCGCCCAGGCCATCCATAACGCCAGCGAGCGTTGCCACGGTCCGTTCGTGGCGGTCAACTGCGGTGCGATTCCACGGGACCTGGTGCAGAGTGAACTGTTCGGGCATGTCGAGGGCGCGTTCACCGGTTCTGCCCGTGGCGGCTCGGCGGGCAAGTTCGAGCTGGCCGATGGCGGCACCATCTTCCTGGATGAGATTGGCGACATGTCCTTCGACGCCCAGGTCAGCCTGTTGCGGGTGTTGCAGGAAGGTGAAGTCGCGCGGGTCGGCGCAAAAAGCGCACGCCAGGTGGATGTGCGCATCATCGCCGCCACCCACCGCAATCTCAGCCAGGCAGTGGCCGACGGCGCGTTTCGTGAAGATCTTTATTACCGCCTGAATGTGCTGAACCTGACGGTGCCGCCGCTGCGGATGCGCCGCGAAGACATCCCGCTGCTGGCGCGGCACTTCCTCAAGCGCTGCGCGCGCTCGTTGCGTAAAACGGTGCAGGGCTTCGCGCCGGACGCGCTGGCCTTGCTTTGCGCCCATGCCTGGCCGGGTAACGTGCGCGAACTGGAAAACGCCATCGAACGGGCAACCAACCTGGCCATGGGCGAGTTGATCCAGCCGGGCGACTTGCCGTTGGACAGCAAGCCCCGTGCCCTGGCCCAGGGCTATGCGCCGCAACCCACCCAGGACCTGAGCAGCCACGAAATGCATGCCATCGTCGCCGCGCTGAAAAGCACCGGTGGCAATATCCGCCTGGCCGCCCGGCAGTTGAACGTGTCCCGGGGCGGGCTGTACAACAAGATGACTCGGTTCGGGTTGAATGCCGGGGATTTTCGCAGGCCGGTGGGCGGTTACTAATGTGGGAGGGGGCTTGCCCCCGATGGCGATGTGTCAGTCACTGATGTACTCACTGACTCTCCCTCATCGGGGGCAAGCCCCCTCCCACATTTGGATCGCGGATCGGCAAAAGATACCGGTCGGCTCTAAGGCCGCCGCGCTTTTGCTTTTGATCTCAGGCGCCCCGTTAAACCACGCTG
>NZ_CVTO01000130.1:0-3138 GCF_900004715.1 Pseudomonas sp. 24 E 13 | reverse complement strand
CGCAGAAACGGATATGTACTCAACCCAATCCACCATCCTGGTCGGCCCTGAGGCCGCCATCGGGGGCAAGTCGAATCGTCGCACCGCCCCTCCCACATTTGGACCGGGGCCGTCACAAGATACCAGTCGGCTCCAAGGCCGCCATCGGGAGCAAGCGCCACATTCGTCGTCCATGCCTCAGGCGCCCATATTTTCCGAGGTAACAATGTGCGGCGCAATATGCACCCGATGCCGCATTGCATCGAACCCCTCGGCGCTCTGCAATTGCACCAGCAACTCCACCAGGGCCACCGCCGTCTGGCGCGGCTGCGAATCCATCACCACATCGATCAACCCGCGGCTCAGCGCCTGGCGCGACAACTCGGTGGACTCCTGCAGGATGCAGCACAACGCCGGACGCTTGGGCAGTTGCGCCAGGGCGTTGATCACGCCGTCACCGCCACCGCCCACCACGCACAACCCGCGCAGGTCGGTGTGGCGGCTGAGCAGGTCGAGGGTGGCCTCTTCGGTGATGTCGCAGTTGTCCAGATTGATCAGCGGTTCCAGCGGTTTGAGCCCCGGCGCGTGTTCGGCCAGGTAGCCGTGCAAGCCTTCGACCCGCGCCTGGTGGCCGAGAAAGCGATGGCCACCCAGCAGAATGCCCACGCTGCCCTTGCGCGCACCGCACGTGCGCGCCAGCAGCCAGCCCATGGTGCGTCCGACGACGTGATTGTCCTGGCCCACATACGGTTCCCGGGCTTGCTCATGAATATCCGAAAGCAATGCCACTACCGGCACGCCGGCTTCGCGGATTTGCGCAAGGCAGGCATTGATCAGCGGATGGGCGAAGCTGACCACCGCCAGGGCGTCGCACTGCACGGCCAGTTGCTCGATCTGCGCGACGATGGCGCTGGGCGTGCGGTCATTGATGTAGTCGAACTGGCAGGTCAGGTTGGCCGTGGTGTGATGCTGCGCCGCGTCGCCGATGGACTGGGCCAGGTTGGCATAGAACGCCTGGGCGGTGCCCAGCAGGAGAATGCCGAAGCGGTAGGTCGGGCGCCGTTCGCGAATGCGCTGGCCGATCAGCCGCGCGGCAAAATAACCCACGGCTTCGGCGGCCTGGAACACCTGTTCGGCGGTTTGTGGATTGACCGGTGCGCGGGCGTTCAACACGCGGTCGACGGTGGCCACACTGAGGCCAGCATGGGCGGCAACCGTGGCGATGGTCGGGCGTTTATGGTTGGTCATGGCGAGCCCCTTGAGCGTCTTGATAGAAAACTATCAAGCCCCGCTGGGCCTGGATGATAGCTTGATAGGGAATGGATTCAAGGCCTTGAGGGTGATTTAGCCGCGCTCTATGGTTGGTTTCGCAAAGCACCTGAAACCCTACGCTTGCGGAGAACAATAACAATGCCTGAATACACCGCTCACCGCGCCCGACGCGACTACAGCCTGACCGGCCCCGAGGCCGCCCGCGCCGCCGAAAAAGGCCTGGTCTCGGCGCGCTGGTACCAGTCGCCGGTCCCGCGCAAACGCATGAAGGAACTGATGCAGCGCCGCGACCGCCCGGCGCTGGTCGACACGGCCATCTGGTTCGCGGCGTTGTTCGCAACCGGCTTTGGCGGCTACTGGTTCTGGGGCTCCTGGGCTTGTGTGCCGTTCTTCCTGGCCTATGGTGTGCTCTACGGCACCGCCTCCAACCCGCGCTGGCACGAAACCGGCCATGGCACGGCGTTCAAGACCCGCTGGATGAATGACGCGCTGTACCAGGTGGCATGCTTCATGTGCATTTTCGAGCCCCATGTGTGGCGCTGGAGCCATGCCCGGCATCACACCGACACCATCGTCGTCGGCCGCGACCCGGAGATCGTCGAGCCGCGCCCGCCGAGCTTTTTGATGATGTTCCTGAGCCTGTTCAATCTGCCCCTGGCGTGGAAGACCTTCAGTGGCGTGGCCCGCCATGCCATCGACCGGATCAGTGCCCAGGAACGGGATTTCATCCCGCAATCCGAATGGCCCAAAGTGTTTCGCGCCGCGCGCATCTGGGTTGGCCTGTATGGGGTGATCATCGGCAGCGCCTTGTATTTGCACAGCTGGTTGCCGCTGATGCTGGTGGGTCTGCCGAGCATCTATGGCGCCTGGTTGGGCTACCTGTTCGGCCTTACCCAGCACGTGGGCCTGGCCGAAGACGTGCTCGACCACCGCAGCAACTGCCGCACGATCTACATGAACCGCGTGCTGCGCTTTATCTACATGAACATGAACTACCACCTCGAGCACCACATGTACCCGATGGTGCCGTTCCACGCACTGGCGCAATTGCACGAAGAGATCCGTCGCGACTGCCCGCCGCCTTACGCCAATCTGTGGGAGGCCTACAAGGAGATCCTCCCGACGGTCTGGAAGCAGCGCAGCGACCCGACCTATTTCGTCCAGCGTCCGATCCGACGGCAGCCTGAATCAGCCCCTGCCTCCGTGCACGCAGAAGTTTCGGCCGGCTGAAGTTCGTTTCCTTTTAATAAGAGATAAAAACCATGAACGATCAATGGATCGACGTCTGCGCCGTGGGCGACATAGACGAAGAGGACGTGCTGCGCTTCGACCATGGGGCGCACACCTATGCGGTATTTCGCTCGGCCGAGAATGAGTTTTTCGCCACCGCCGGCCTGTGCACCCATGAAAAAATTCACCTGGCCGACGGCCTGGTCATGGACCATGTGATCGAGTGCCCCAAGCACAATGGGCGCTTCGACTACCGCTCCGGCAAGGCCCTGGGCGCGCCAGTGTGCGTCAATCTGCAAACCTACCCGGTACGGGTCGAAGCGGGGCGGGTGCTGCTCGCCGTCACGGCGTGACGATGGACGCGCCCCTGATTATCGTCGGCGCCGGCCATGCCGGTGGCCGTGCGGCGTTGACCCTGCGCGAAGAGGGTTACAGCGGTCGGCTGATCCTGATCGGCGACGAACCCCACGTGCCCTACGAACGACCGCCCCTGTCCAAGGGCCTGTTGCAAGGCAGCCAGGACCTGGCCGGCTGCAGCTTGTGCGACGGCACACGCCTCGCCGAGCTGGGTATCGAGCATCTGGCGGGCAACGCGGTCAGTCGGCTGGCGCCATTGCAGCATCGGCTGCAGTTGGCCGATGGCCAGTGGCTGCCCTA
>NZ_CVTO01000025.1:0-234 GCF_900004715.1 Pseudomonas sp. 24 E 13 | reverse complement strand
TCAGCACCACCATTATCGGTGCTACCGGCGGCAACTTTGAAAACCTGGTGCCGAGCACCACGCCTGCGGTTACCACCATTACTGATGTGGTCGATACCACCACTGTCACCCTGACGGCCGGTTCGACCGTGACCGAAGGTGGTCAGATCACCTACACCGCGACCTTGACCAACCCGGCACAAACCCCGGTGAGCGTCACCTTGAGCAATGGCTCGGTGATTACCATCAAGGCGG
>NZ_CVTO01000084.1:0-7112 GCF_900004715.1 Pseudomonas sp. 24 E 13 | reverse complement strand
CCGTCCGGACGCCCACGGGTCAGGTCGCCGCTGCGATACACGCGGCTGCCGGGCTTGCCGAACGGGTCCGGCACAAAGCGTTCGGCGGTCAACGCCGGACGCTCCAGGTAACCCCGGGCCACGCCCTCGCCGCCCAGGTACAACTCACCGGCCACGCCGATGGGTTGCAGGTTGAGCTGCGCGTCCAGCACGTAGCCGCTGCGGTTGCCGAGCAAGGTGCCGATGGGCGCGTAGACGGCGCCGCATGGGTCGCCCTTGCGCGCCTTCCACAGCAGCGGCGTGACCACGGTTTCGGTGGGGCCGTAGCCGTTGAACAGGTAGGTCGGCTTCAGCGCGCGCCAGGCCAGGTCATAGCTGGCCTGGGCCACGGCGTCACCGCCGAAGCAGTACACCCGAACGGCTGGAGGATTGCCGTCGCGCTCGGCGTGTTCGGCCAGTTGCTGCAGGTACACCGGTGGGAACACCGCCATGGTCACGTTGTGGCGGTGCATCTGTTCATAGGTGTATTCCGGCAGCCACAGACTGTCGTCACGGATCAATACGCTTGCGCCATTGATCAACGGGTGCATCCAGCCTTCATGGGCGCCGTCGAAGGCGAAGGACATGAAGTGCAGTTCGCAATCGGCTGGGCGGGTTTCATAGCGCTCGCCGGTGGCGATAATGTGCGCCACCAGTGGCCCGTGGGACACCGCCACGCCCTTGGGCATGCCGGTGGAACCGGAGGTGTAGATCACGTAGGCAAGGTTGTCGCCGTCCAGCGCCACATTCGGCGCGCGGTCACTGCACTGCGCCCATTGCTCGCTGCATTCAATCGCCAGGGTCTCCAGCCCATCGGGGACCGGCAGTTGCGCCAGGGCGCGGGTATGGCTGAGCAGCAATTGCGCCCGGCTGTCCTGCATCATGTACAGCAGGCGATCACGCGGGTATTCGATATCCAGCGGCACGTACACGCCACCGGCCTTCAGCACCGCGAGGAACGCCACCATGATCTCGGCACTGCGCGGCATGGCAATCGCCACGCGCACTTCCGGGCCGACGCCACGGGCGATCAGCGCATGAGCCAGGCGGTTGGCCTGGGTGTCGAGTTCTGCGTAACTGAGGGTGTGCGCATCGAACTTCACCGCGACAGCATCCGGGGTCTCCCGGGCACGGTCGGCGACCAACTCATGCACCAGCCGCTGGGACGGATAGCCGGCATCGGCGCGGTTCCACAGTTGCAGGATGTGCTGCTGCTCGTGCTGATCCAACACGCGCAACTGGCCGATGGCTTGAGTCTGATCGGCCACCATCGCCTGCAACAGGTTCTGCCAATGCCCGGCCATGCGCGCGATGGTGGCGGGTGCAAACAGGTCGGTGGCATAGCTCAGGGAGGCATGCAGCGCCGTCGGGCTTTCTTCCACGTCCAGCGCCAGGTCGAACTGGGCCACGCCGTCATCCCAGCCCAGGACCTCAATGTGCAGGTCGGTCAGCTGCTGCAACTGACGCTCGGCGGACGTTACGCGGTGGTTGAACAGCACCTGGAACAACGGGCTCAGGCTGAGGCTGCGCTCCGGATGCAGCGCTTGCACCAGTTGCTCGAACGGCAGGTCCTGATGGGCCTGGGCGTCCAGGGAGCGCTGGCGCACCTGGCGCAGCAGCTGCTCGACGCTCATCTGCCCGTGAAGGTCGGCCTTGAGCACTTGGGTGTTGACGAAGAAGCCAATCAGGCCCTCGGTCTCCAGGCGGTTGCGGTTGGCAACCGGCACGCCGACGCGCACGTCTTCCTGGCCGCTGTAGCGATGCAACAGCGCCTGGTAGGACGCCAACAACACCATCGGCAAGGTGACGCCGGCATTGCGCGCCAGGGTGCGCAGGCCTTCCAGCAGTCCTGGCGCCAGGTCGATGCCCAGGCGCGCACCGCGATGGCTTGGCAGCGCCGGGCGCGGAAAGTCGAACGGCAGCTCCAGTACCGGCTGCTCGCCGCCCAACTGCTCACGCCAATAGGCCAGTTGACGCGTTTGCTCGCCGGCTTCCATCCAGTTGCGTTGCCATACGGCATAGTCGGCGTACTGGATCGGCAACGCCGGCAGATCCGCGGTCTGACCCTGGCTGAACGCGGCGTACAGCTGCACCAGCTCTTCGACCATCAGTTGCATCGACCAGCCATCGGAGACGATGTGGTGCTGCACCAGCACCAGCACGTGGTCGTCCTCGGCCAGGCGCAACAACGTGACCCGCAACAGCGGCCCGCGCAGTAAATCGAAGGGCCGTGCGACCTCGGCGGCGACGGTGGCCTTGAGGTCGGCGTACTCGCAGGCGCCGTGGTCGATAGCGATCCGGCCGACCGCTTCGATGACCTGCACCGCAGCCGTGGCCTCCTGGCGCAGATGAGTGCGCAGGCTTTCATGGCGGGCCAGCAAGGTGTCGAAACTGCGTTGCAACGCGGCTTCGTTCAATGGGCCATGCAAACGCAAGGCACTGGGGATGTGATACGCCGCGCTCTGCGGGTCCAGTTGCCAGAGGAACCATTGACGCTCCTGGGCATAGGACAACGGCAAGGGTTGCGTGCGGTCGGCCTTGAGCAGCGCCGGTGCGGTGCTGCCCTCCTCGCCGAGGGCGCGCACGAAATCACCCAGCAGGGGCTGCTCGAACAGGGTCTTGAGTGCGACTTCCAGCGCCAGTGCCTGACGCACCCGCGACACCACCCGCGTGGCCAGCAGGGAATGCCCGCCCAGCTCGAAGAAGTGATCGTCGAGGCCGACCTGCGGCACCTCCAGCACCTCGGCCCAGATCGCCGCAACCTGTTGTTCGCGCGCGGTGACGGGCGCCAGGTGGCCCTTGTGCAACTGACCGGCATCGACCTTGGGCAAGGCCTTGCGGTCGAGCTTGCCGTTGGGGGTCAGCGGCAGGCGCTCGAGCAGCAACACGTGCGCCGGCACCATGTAGTCCGGCAGCCGCTCGCGCAGCGCGGTTTTGCAGGCCTGTGAATCCACCGCCGTGGTGGTCACCAGGTAGGCGATCAAACGGTCGTTGTCCGCCAGCACCACCGCTTCCCGCACGCCTGGGTACTCCCGCAGGCAGGCTTCGATTTCACCCAGCTCGATACGGAAGCCGCGCACCTTGACCTGATGGTCGACGCGGCCGATGTACTCGACCACGCCGTCCTCACGGTAACGCGCCAGGTCGCCGGTGCGGTACAGGCGAGCGCCTGGCGGGCCGAACGGGTCCGGCACAAAACGCTCGGCAGTGAGTGCCGGCCGCGCGTGATAACCCCGCGCCAGGCCGACTCCGCCGATCAGCAGCTCGCCGGCCGCGCCCTGCGGGCAGGGGGTAAGCCCGGCATTGAGGATAAACAGCGAGGTATTGGCGATAGGTCGCCCGACAAAAGGCTGCGCCTCGTGCAAGCGATGGGCCGCCGACCAGATGGTGGTTTCCGTCGGCCCGTAGAGGTTCCACACCGGGCCCTGCAAATCGAGCAGACGCTGGGCCAGGTCAGCCGGCAGCGCTTCGCCGCCGCACAGGCACTGGATACCGCGCAGCAGGTGCGCACGCGGGCTGTCGAGCAGCATGCGCCAGGTCGACGGCGTGGCCTGCAGCACGTTGGCTGCCTGGTTGTGAGCGAGGTCGAGGATGGCTTCCGGGTCAAGGGCCATGGTCTGCTCGCTCAACAGCACCGTCGCGCCGACACTCAGCGGCACGAAGAGCTCCAGGGCGAAGATGTCGAATGAGAACGTGGTCAACGACAACAGACGCGCATCGCCGTCAATGGACAAGGTATCGGCCATGCCGCAGGTAAAGCTGCACAACGCCTGGTGCCGTACCATCACGCCTTTGGGCGTGCCGGTGGAGCCGGAGGTGTAGATGACGTAGGCCAGGTGCTCCGGCGTAACGTCCACCTGAGGGTTGTGCGCGTCACCGTCGCAGTCGTCGGTCAGCAGCACCAGCAGGTCCTGGGGCTGTACGAGACGACCGCGCAAATGCGCCTGGGTCAGCAACACCCGGGCATTGCTGTCTTCGAGCATGAACGCCAGGCGCTCTGCCGGGAACTGCGGGTCGAGCGGCACGTAGGCGCCACCGGCCTTGAGGGTTGCCAGCAGGCCGACCACCATGTCCAGGGAGCGTTCCACATGCACCGCCACCAGCACGTCGGGGCCGACGCCCGCCGCGATCAACCGGTGCGCCAGGCGATTGGCCCGGCGGTTGAGTTCGGCGTAGCTCAGGCTGTCACCATTGAAGCGCAGTGCGGTGGCATCCGGCCGGGCGAGCGCTTGCGCCTCGAACACCTGGTGCACGCATTGCTCGTGCGGGTAGTCGGCGGGCGTGTGATTCCAGTCTTCAATCATTTGCTGCCACTGCGGCGCACTGAGCATCGCCAGTTCGTCGAGCGCCTGTGATTCATCGCGTACCACGGCGCGCAGCAGGTTATGCCAGTGCCCGGCCAGGCGTTCCAGGGTCGCCGGCTCGAACAGATCGGTGGCGTACGTCAGCGACGCCCACAGGCCATCGGCAGACTCTTCGGTTTCCAGGTTCAGGTCGAACTGGGTGCTGTGAACGGCCCAGTCCAGCGGCTGCAATGCCAGGCCCGGCACGTGCACGGCGCCGGCGCGCAAGTTGTCCTGGTGGTTGAACATCACCTGGAACAGCGGGTTATGGCTGAGGCTGCGCTCGGGCTGCAAGGCTTCCACCAGTTGCTCGAATGGCAGGTCCTGATGCGCCTGGGCCTCGAGGGCGCGCTGCTTGACCTGGGCCAGCAGCTGCGCAAAGGGCATTTGCCCCTGCAGCTCGGCCTGCATGACCTGGGTATTGACGAAGAAACCCACCAGCCGTTCGGCTTCCAGGCGCGTGCGGTTGGCGATCGGCACGCCGACACGTATCTCGGACTGTCCGCTGTAGCGATGCAGCACGGTCTGGAACGAAGCCAGCAACAGCACGAACAAGGTCACGTCCTGACGCTGGGCCAACGCCTTGAGTTCGGCCACCAGCGTGCGGTCCAGATGGATCTTCTGGCGCGCGCCACGATGGCTTTGCACCGCCGGGCGCGGATGGTCCAGAGGCAGCTCCATCACCGGGTGTTCACGGCCCAAGCGCGTGCACCAGTAATCGAGCTGGCGCTGTTTTTCCCCGGCCGCCATCCAGTCACGCTGCCATTGGGCATAGTCGGCGTACTGGACCGGCAACGCCGGCAATGGGCTGTCGCCCTGGTAGAGCGCCACCAGCTCATCGACCATCACCTGCATCGACCAACCGTCGGAGATGATGTGATGCTGAGTGATCACCAGCACATGGTGCTGCGCCGCGACTTCCAGCAATTTGACGCGCATCAGCGGGCCACTGCGCAGATCGAACGGGCGCTGGATTTCCTCGGCCACCGCCTGCTCGATCGCCGCCAACTCGACGCGCTGGCGCTCGATGGTCACTGCCAGGGCGGGATGGATGACTTGCAGGGTCTGCTCGCCCTGCTCGACAAAGGTGGTGCGCAGCGGCTCATGGCGGTGTACCAGCGCCTGGAACGCCTGCTCCAGGGCGGCGATGTCCAGCTGACCGCGCAGGTGCAGGGCGGTGGGAACGTGATAGGCCGCGCTGGCGGAGTCCAGTTGCCAGAGGAACCATTGGCGTTCCTGGGCGAAGGACAACGCCAGCGGATGGTCGCGTTCCAGCGCCACCAACGGCTGCGCCGTGCTCACCTGCAACGCCGCGCAGGCGTCGGCAAACGCGCGCAGGGTCGGCTGTTCGAACAGCGCGCGCAATGGCACTTCCAGGTTGAGCGCATGCCGTACCCGGGAGATGACCTGGGTGGCCAGCAACGAGTGGCCGCCGCGCTCGAAGAAGTGATCCTCAAGGCCTACCTGCTCAACCTGCAACACCGCCTGCCAGATCGCTGCCAGTTGGACTTGCAGCGGGCTGTGGGGCGCCACGTAGGCTTGTGTTTGCTGGTTCAGATCCGGCACCGGCAATGCGCGGCGGTCAAGCTTGCCGTTGTTGTTCAACGGCAAGGCATCGAGCACCACCCACTGCCCGGGCACCATGTAGTCCGGCAGCGACTGACGCAAACGGGCCGCCAGTGCCTGTGTGTCCAAGGCGACGCCCGCAGCGGGCACCACGTACGCCACCAACTGCGTACCGGTGGCGCTCGGCAGCGCCAATACTGCCGCTTCACGCACCTGCGGCAAGGCTTGCAGGCCGGCTTCGATTTCGCCCATTTCGATACGCAAGCCGCGAATCTTCACCTGATGGTCGATACGCCCGACGTACTCCAGCGCACCCGCCTCGTTGTAACGGGCCAGGTCACCACTGCGATACAGTCGGGCGCCGGGGACTGCGGAAAACGGGTCCGGCAGGAAGCGCTCGGCGGTCAGCGCCGGGCGGTCGAAATAGCGCTGGGCCAGACCGGCTTCGGCGCCGATGCACAACTCGCCTACGCCATCGGTCGCCAGCAATTGGAAACTGCTGTCGAGCACGTAGAGCGAGCGCCCTTCAATCGCGCGCCCGATCGGCACACCGAACGCGTCGCTGGCATCATCGAGTTGGCACGCGTGCACGCTGGACACCACCGTCGCCTCGGTCGGCCCATACGTGTTGACCAGCCGTACACCGCCCAACCCGGCAGCATGCCAGGCGCGCAGGCCTTCCACGGACATCGCCTCACCGCCCACATGCACCTGGCGCAGCCGGCCCAGGGAGCGTTGGTGCATGACGCATTCCTTGGCCAGCAGGTACCAATATGCGGCGGGCAAGTCGGCCAGGGTCACGCCCTGTTCAACGATCTCGCGCGCCAGTTGCCCGGCGTCCCACAGGTCATCGCCACGCATGATCAGCGCCGCGCCCACGCACAGCGGCGGGTAGCACTGCTCGACAAAGCCGTCGAAGCTGAAGGTCGCGAACTGCAGCACGCGGTCCTCTGCGCTCAACTGGCTGTACAGCACGGCGCTGTCGCAGAACTGGCCGAGGGCGGCATGGTCGATGGCCACGCCTTTGGGCTGGCCGGTGGAGCCGGAGGTGTAGATCACATACGCCAGATCCGCCGCCGCCGCGTGATTGGGCGGATTGGTTGCCGGGCAGTCGGCCAGCTCATCGCCCGTGGCGCTGAAGTCGACACGGGTCAGCCCGACCGGCAACGGCACATCGGTCAGCAA
>NZ_CVTO01000052.1:0-77404 GCF_900004715.1 Pseudomonas sp. 24 E 13 | reverse complement strand
GGCCCAGAGTGTGTAAAAACGCCTTCGCGAACTCTTGCTATGATTTCTGAGGATTTCATCGCAGGGATCGCCCATGAAGCGCTTTATCCAAGGTGAACATCGAGGCCAAGGCACCTTACTTCCCGAGAGCCTCGACGACTACGTCAGCGATACCAATCCGGTGCGGGTAGTCGACGTCTTTGTCGACGAACTCGACCTGGTCAGTCTGGGTTTTGAGGGTGCTATTCCTGCTGACACAGGCCGGCCGGCTTACCACCCCGCGATCCTGCTGAAGATCTATATCTACGGTTATCTCAACCGCATCCAGTCGAGCCGACGTTTGGAGCGAGAAGCCCAACGCAACGTCGAGCTGATGTGGCTGACCGGGCGTTTGATGCCGGATTTCAAGACCATCGCCAACTTCCGAAAAGACAACAGCAAGGCCATTCAAGGCGTCTGTCGCCAGTTCGTTGTGCTGTGTCAGCAGTTGGGACTGTTCGGAGAAAATCTGGTCGCCATCGATGGCAGTAAATTCAAAGCAGTCAACAACCGCGACCGCAATTTCACCAGCGCCAAATTGAAGCGGCGAATGGAAGAAATTGAATCGAGCATCAAGCGTTACCTGGCTGCACTCGATGCTGCCGATCGGCAAGAACCCACAGCTTCCGAGCCTAGCGCCGTGCGGCTGGAAGAGAAAATCGCCAAGCTCAAAACTCAAATGAAGGAGCTTCACGCGATCGAAATCCATCTCAATGAATCGCCGGATAAACAGGTCTCACTGACCGATCCAGACGCCCGCTCCATGAAGACGCGTGGCACGGGAATCGTCGGCTACAACGTGCAGACAGCGGTCGATACTCAGCACCATTTGATCGTTGCACATGAGGTGACCAACGTCGGTTCCGACCGCGATCAACTCAGCTCAATGGCCAAGCAGGCCCGCGAGGCTATGGCGTCAGAAACGTTGTCGGTAGTGGCTGATCGAGGTTACTTCAAAAGCGAACAAATCCTGGCTTGTCACGCTGCCGGCATCACCGCCTATGTGCCCAAGCCGATGACCTCTGGAGCCAAGGCAGACGGGCGTTTCAATAACGATGCCTTCCTCTATGACGCGGCAAAAAACGAATACATTTGCCCGGCTGGAGAGGCGCTGATCTGGCGCTATACCAACGTTGAAAAAGGCCTGACGTTGCACCGTTACTGGAGTTCGAAATGCCAGGGCTGCGCGTTGAAGTCGCAATGCACTCCGAGCACGGAACGACGGGTTCGACGCTGGGAGCATGAAGCCGTATTGGAGGAGATGCAGCTTCGGCTGAGCAAAGCGCCGGAGATGATGCGAGTCCGAAAGCGGACGGTTGAGCATCCCTTCGGGACGCTCAAACAATGGATGGGTGCGACGCACTTCCTGACGCGAAAGCTGGCCGGGGTGGGCGCGGAGATGAGTTTAAATGTGCTCGCCTACAACATGAAACGAGTCATGAAACTCATCGGTGCTCACGGTTTGATGAAGGCGCTATCGGCATAAAAAAGCTGATTTTGGCCCATCCCAGAGGCTATAAACAGAGTTGACGTGTTCCAGGTCGCGGCTGATGCAATACGCAGTATTTGCCATGCGCTCGTTCAGCCACGAACGTCAATGATCCAAGACGACGAGGCCTTGAGCGTTTTTACACACTCTGGGCCAATAGCGGTCGCTCACTACCAGCCAAGCTGGCAGTTGATAAAGGGTGAAAGTCGCTACGAGAGATGGTAAACCCCCCCGACCCCGAGTCATGCGTGATACACCGCGAGGTGCATGGCGAAGCGTTGACAGGGGAAACCAACAGGCCAGCCATTGAGCCGCGAAATCATGAGTCCGGGGCGCCGATGCTGTTATGGGCGCGTCGTTCGAGGGCTCTGACGACGATCAGACGCCTGATGCCAAAAGGAGGCGGAGAGTTGATTCTGGCAAGCGATGAGCAGACATTTTTTTGCAATTTACCCGAATACGCTGCTGAAACACTCGTTTACAGGAGTTGTTCGCATGATTGGCAATTTAACCCCGACGGGGTTCAGTTTGGCTACCTTGCCCGCTCGCCTGACTTTTCGCAGCGTCCGCGCCTTAGCCATGACTCCTGCCGAAGCCAGCCGCCTGCTGGCGGACGTGCGCCATGCAGCAGTCGATACCCTCATGCCGATGCGATACTATCATCACGCACAAAAGAGCTTGTGACGAAAGTGGCGTAAAATTAAGTAATTAGAATTAAAAATCGAAGGTAGTTTCACATGTATGCAGTAAGTCCCTTGAGATATCCCGGAGCCAAATGGCGATTAGAGAAATTCGTCCATTCAGTTCTGGTGGCCAACAAGCTTGAGGGCGGGCACTATGCAGAGCCATTTGCCGGAGGGGCAAGCTTAGCAATCTCTCTGCTGCTACAAAATTATGTTAGTGAAATACATCTTAATGACTTGGATAAATCAATTTATTCTTTCTGGCAGAGCGCC
Organism: Pseudomonas sp. 24 E 13; assembly: GCF_900004715.1. NCBI lineage: Bacteria > Pseudomonadati > Pseudomonadota > Gammaproteobacteria > Pseudomonadales > Pseudomonadaceae > Pseudomonas > Pseudomonas sp. 24 E 13. The sequence goes on along the minus strand of NZ_CVTO01000052.1, from coordinate 74,941 downwards.
CTCCATCAAACGAATGAACTAATTGAGCTGATATCCGCAACTCCGGTAACCATTGATACTTGGAACGAACAAAAGCTCGTCCAACTGAATAAAAATCATGCAACACCACTAGAGTTAGGGTTCTCGACTTTTTTTCTAAACAGAACAAATCGTAGCGGAATTTTAACAGCTGGCGTTATTGGCGGAAAAAATCAAACTGGGAATTGGAAGATTGATGCTCGGTTTAATAAAGAAAATCTGATATTAAGAATATTAAGAATTGCTGAAAAAAGAGATTCAATACATATATATAATCTAGATGCGGTTGACTTTCTAAAATTATGTAACACTAAGATCCCTGAGAAAAGTTTTGTATATCTTGATCCTCCTTACTTCGTAAAGGGGCAAGAGTTGTACATGAATTTTTACAATCAAGAGGACCATTTTCATCTGTCAAATTTTGTTCTCGAGGAACTTAACAAGCCTTGGATGGTCTCTTATGACGACGTTCCCGAAATAAAATCACTATACTCCAAAGCCCGTGCTACCGAAGAACCCTATTTATTACCGTACAGCGCTAGCAAAGAGCGGAAAGGGAAGGAGATTTTCTTTCTTTCCCCCAACTTAGACACTGAAACCAATCTCATCCACACCAGCACTCGGACTAAACGAGCCTTGGGTCGAAGGAGGTTGTCATACCTGCCGGCTGCTGAAAACGGCTTAAAAAGCACGAATTTTCGGCCAGAAGTGGACGGTCTGGCCTAGGGACATCGCGCGCTGCATGGTATTCTGAGTTTTGAAAGCTGCGCAGGATGAGGCCAACGGCTACCATTTTGTGACGTAAACGGGCGTGCTTAAGAAAATCAAACGTAGTAAGTAATGCAGGAGGCTCTAAATGAACCGCTTCCACACCATAGAAAATAAAGGCACTGACTGCCGATTCTGCGGTTTTTTGAATTCTGGTTCAAAAAATTCCGAGATAGATACTCCATGGATGCTTGGTGAGCAGTATGCCGCCTTCGTCTCTGTCGGTGCTCTGGTACCTGGTTGGTCTTTAATTGTTCCGACGGACCACAAGATTAATTTATCCAAAGATTATTCAAATAAAAATTTTTGGAGTTTTGTAAAAGAAGCTGCTTCAGTACTCGAAAATAATTTTGGAAATTTTTCGATATTTGAGCATGGCGCATTTAAAGCTGAGTCGAAAACAAGCTGTGGTACTGGCCATGCTCACTTGCATATGGTTCCGGTGAACTTCTCGCTATTTGAGGCGGCCAAGGCATTCAACACTGAAATGACCTGGGAGAAGTGCCTCGCGAGTGAAGTGGCAGAAAAAAGTAAGAGCTCCGAGTATCTTTTTGTTGCTGACAGTTTTGATGGCGAACTAACGCAGGGTTATATTTGTGTGCTTGAGGAGGAAACTTCTCAGTTTTTCAGGAAGGTTATTGCAACCAAATTAGGTATGCCTGAAAAATTCGACTATAAAACTTCTAAAATGCTTGAGGTCTCAAAGGATAGTGTCGAGAAGCTTTCTAATTATTGCTGGTCTATTTCCAATAAAACTCGCTCAGCATAATCTAGGGCTCAATGAATGACCATAGAGCAGATCGTACCAGCAGAACAGCCAGATGTAACATCTGTCACGCCTATCACTAAAGAGCCAGATGCTGCATCTGCTACCCCTCCCGCTAAAGAACCACATGTTGAGCCAGTAACGACTGCCGCTAAAGAGCACGTAAATGATGACCATAGGGTTGAGGGCGATTGGGAGAGCAGATGGAACGAGGCCGCGAGAGTTGGTATAAGAATTGATGCTGCTTATGTTGGTGTCGTCTTTTTTCTAACCTTGGTCATGTTATTGTTGACTTGGAGAGGCACAACATACGAGTTATTAGCGTATGGTTGTACTTCTTGTTCGCCTATCAAGTTTAATCAATATGCATTTTTCTTCATAGGAGGGGTCCTAGGTGGAACGATGTTTGGGCTTAAGTATCTATACAAAGTAGTGGCGCGAGGCTATTGGAACATTGATCGTAGACTTTGGCGTATCTTTTCCCCTTTTCTAGCAGGCGGCTCCGCTTTAGCTATCGGTGGCCTCTTGGACTCAGGAATGTTGGGACTTAGCATAAAGTCATCTTCTACCTCTTTCTATTTTTCTCTGGGGTTCATTTCGGGATACTTCGCAGATAGCGCTCTAGCAAAAATGCAGGAAATTGCAGATACAGTCTTCGGTTCGTCTGCACGCTCATCTAAGTAATATCCATTGTGTTAGTCATAACCAGACAGATAAGGTGAGTATGGCCAACCCTATTAAGAAGCCATTGACTCCAGCGGCATCTCTAATTTTTTTAAGCGGATCAAAGGTAACTAGCCTTCTACCTGATGAAATAACTGCTGACAAAGTTGGCCTTAAGGCATACGGGCTCTCCTCGATCCCCTCAGTCTGGACTTTGCCGTTTATTGTCATTAGTGGTGAGTGCCCCCCTTTTGATATTGCTATCTCTCAAGCTTTGCTAGATGCGAAAATAAAACCTTCAGCAAGAGTTATTGTTAGGTCTAGTGGGGTATTAGAGTCAATCGATACTCGCGGCTCACTGGATTCATCTGAAAGCTCACCTGATGAAATTTTAACCACGATACAAGAACTTCGTAAAAAAATCGGTCTGTCTCACCCAGAGATGGATATGGGTAAAGTTCATTGGATAGTTCAAGTACTAGCTCCTTTTAAACTTAAAGGGCATCTCTCAAACGAACGACGTCTCAGCGAAGCTCTTCGAGACTGGGTCGCGGAAGCAGAGGCCACAGATCATACCCTTCCTGAAATTCACAAGATACCGATAAGGAAGTGGCGCGACGCGCGACCATTAGAAATAAAAAAACTTGAATATTCATATAAAACGAATTACCTCAATGGACTGAGAGATATCGCACACTGGGCTCATTCGAGAGCTATCAGAGTTCATTTCGAATGGGTTTGGGATGGAGAAAATATTTATGTTGTTCAAGCTGATGAGTGTGAAGACACAACTAATGGAGTAGATCCAACGCAGTTAACAACTTCTCAGGTGCTAACCGCGCTGGAATTTGTTCCTGAAGCGTTTCGTATAGCAACAGAAGACGATTATAAAAACTATATGAAGCTTGCCAACGCTAAGCTTTATAGAGAGATTGGATACACAGCTATATCTTTCTACGTGCTTGACATGAAAGATGAGCTAGATCTCATTATCAAAACTGGCGAATGTAGTGATCGACTTAAAAAAGATCTGAAACAGCTGACTGTACGTCCTCTTGTGATAAGAACAGATGGTTTAAAAATACCCTCCTCCCAAAAACAGATGCTGCCTAGGAGCAACGAGTTACGCTCTGTGGAGGCAGCAATTGAATGGTTGAGTGTTAATTTTAAAGAAAAAATTAACGAGCTGAACTTAGCAGAAAGTGAATTGTGCCTTATCGCTCATCATTTCATTCCCGCATCTGCTTCGGCTTGGAGTCAGGCACATCCTGACAAGCGGCGAGTTAGAATTGAGTCTCTGTGGGGGCTGCCTGAAGGTTTGTATTGGTACGCTCACGATGTTTTTGACGTCGACACAAATTACCGGTCTACAAAAAATGTGCCGAAAGCTCCTGCGAACCTGTCTATTAGAGAAAGGTTGAGATACAAAGGCCGTTTTGTTGCTCCTAATGACAACGGTGAGTGGGTCGTGCATAACACCGCCGCAGGGTACGATTGGAAGCGAAGCATAAAGCGGAAAGATTGGATCGAAGAGATCGCATGGTCTTCACGAAAAATCGCGGAGGCGCTCGGAAAGTCGGTCGTAATCATGTGGTTTGTTGATATTCCCAAAGCCACAATGAAGCATGCAGTGATCCCTTGGTATCACGAGGAGTGGAAACATGAGGGCACCCTTCCAAAAGCGGCCCCCAGAAAAAAGCTCGCCTCGTCTGAGGAAGTTACACTGCAAACAAAGTCCGATTGGGAAAATTTAAAAAAAATGTGCGCGGAAGGAAGAAATATCGCGCGCGTACTGATAGAACCAATCGAACCAGATCTCGTTAGAGACCAACAATTTGCCAAGGATCTTGCAGAACTAGCACATAACGTCGGTTTTGTAGTGGAGCTTTCTGGCGGAGTACTTTCGCATGCGTATTATATGCTCACATCCTCAGGGTGTCGGGTGGAATGTGCAGATTTATATGCGACCGAAGAGGGCGAGCTCGAGTTCAACAAGCTCGTCAGGGACAAAATACCCGATACGATAAATGCTCGGGGCGAAGAAGTAAAACTTCTGAAGCTGGAAGGAGAAGCATTAATTTTAGCTTTAAAACGAAAGGTGGTCGAAGAAGCTCTTGAGGTCCTGGATGCTAAAACCTCTATGGATATAATTGAGGAGTTGGCTGACCTTCAAGAGACTGCTAGCGCCTTGGCGAATGTTTTAGGTATCAAAGATAAAGATATAGAAGAAGTTAGAAAAGAAAAGAAAGCGAAGCGTGGCGGCTTTGAAAAAGGTTTGATGCTTGAAAAAACGGCTTTAGCATCATCGTTAAGTCAGATGCAAAGTGACGACGACGATCCGTTCGCACTTTCATTACCCCATATTGAGAAAACAATATCGCAGCCGGAGCAACTTCCTTATTATCCACACGACATTCATTCTGATAAAAGATATGATAGCCAAGGAATATTCGAGCGTCAGTTTTCGTTAGCTTTGCCCGCGCACGGAGAGAATTTTCGCCCGCCAAGAGTCAATTTTACTTTAGAGTCATCTGACAAAAATACGCATGAATACATCCTTGACCTCCATATGGAAAGAACAGGATCTGATCTTCGTTGTAAAATCAGAATAATTAATGCGCCTACTCAAATGTCGCTAAAATTTTAAGACTCTTTGAAGGTAACTAAAAAGGGCCCGGACGGGCCCTTTTTCAGGTGAAGCGACTTTATTTTTTCAACCAGCTCTCAACCTCGTCGGCTCCGTGCTTGGTTTTCCACTCTTTCAGCGTCTTGTGATTGCCGCCTTTGGTTTCAACCACTTCGCCGGTGTGTGGGTTTTTGTAAGTCTTCAACTGGCGAGGCTTGCGAGTAGCGGTCGCTTGGGCAGGCGCTTGGCGGCGCGAGCTGCTGTGCGGGTCAAGCAGATTGATGATGTGCTTAAGGCTGAAACCGTACTGATTAAGCAGCTCGCGTAGCTTCGTTTCGAACTCAATTTCCTTTTTCAGCGCTCCGTCGCTCTTTAGTGCTTCCAACGCCTGGAGCTGTTCGGCGAGGTGTTTTTCAAGCTTACGATATTCGGCAAGTTTGGACATGTGCATTCCTTGTGTTGTGTTTTAGCGATATCTATCTGAAGTGTATTACAGCATGGAGTTCAGCTCACTTTCGCCCCTTCAACTGGTCTTCGATGTAGCTCATTTCGTTCTTGATCAAGTTGACGGTCATGGCCTGAACATTCGAGACCTTACCGGTTTTGATGTCCACGATTTTCATCAGCGTGGTCAGGTGGTTTTTGCGGGCCTTCAAGGTGTCGGTCCAGTTGGCACTGCTTTGTATTGGCGTGATCATGATCTTGGTCCTGATGGAGTTTTAAACAGCCTACGTCGGTAGGCTGTTTCGGGTGGTCTGGCGCATTACAACGAGAGAACGTCTTGCAACGAGTACTTGGAGGCGCGCTCCCACAAATCGCTACTGGTCCAGTTCCTGAAGTTTTCGCCTTCTTCAGGAAGGATTAGTTTCCTGAGACTGATTTGCTCGCCGCCGACAAGATCAATGGCAGACCAGAGCTTGCCGCCCATCTCCAGCAGCTCTTGAGCTTTCTCGTTCCACTGCTCCTCAAGAACAGTCCGCGCCAGGAGCAACGCCCTTCGTTCGATGGTTTTGTGCTCTTTCCGCGCCTCGTCGATGTGTTGATCCACGATGACGAGCTCCTGCTCCAGCGCGGCAATGATCAGAAGTTGCCGACGATGGTGCTCGCTCGCAGTCGCCAGATTCTTCGCAGCTTTTTGTGCGTCGGCATTTGCGGTCTTCTCACCCTCGGTGTCGCCCCAGGCCACGGCTTGTGCATAGGCGGTTGCCGCATCGGTTTCGGCTTGCCGAGCCTTGGTCATGTCCTCTTCTGCCTGCTGCTGGATCTGCGCCAAGCGAGTGCTGAGGCTGTCGCGTTTCTCGTTGAGCTCTTGCTCGTCAGCTTTCCAGTTCGTCATCGATTCGACGTAGCCCGCCATCAGGGTTTCATGATTGACCAACTGCTCACGTCGTCGAATTCGAGCGTCTGCGTAGCTAGCGCGTGTCTTGCAGGAGTCGTAAGGAATTTTGAGGGTGTTGTACTGTTTTCGAACTTCATACAGTCGATCTGCATCGAGTTCCTCCTCGCTCTCCAAGAGCGCTTCCAATGGCGCTATTTGCACGTAATGTTGTGCTGCCTCACTCAGGAGGCTATCGCGATGGGTCTTCAGCTCTGCGATTTTGTCCAGCAAGACGCGCTTCTTTTCGCATACGGCTACCGCTTCGCTGCTGACTGCTTCGGGCAGTGAAAGCCCTGTCGCATGGCTATTTGAATCATTGGCCAGCAATTCGTGTTGTTCGGTGGAGGTTTGGAATTCGTTCATCTGTCTTGTTCCTTCAAATTTGAGTTTGGGTTGCATGAGCGGCTGGCGAGGCCGGGAATCAGCCGGCGTTACCTCGATCAGCGGGGATGCCCTCAGGCAGCCCGAGCCTCGCCGTCATCCGTTCCCGGAATCGCCTTCACGATGTAGCAGCGTTGCTGGCCGAGCCCTGGCAAACGAACCAGACTCGATGCTTTGCCGTCGCTGCTCGGTTCCAGCACACCGCGCTGCAGTAGCTCCTTGTTCACAGCCGTGAGGTTCATGCCTCGGAAGATCTCCGAGCGCCACGCCTCGGTCAGCACGTAATAGGTGTTGGTGGTGTGCATGGTGTCGCCCATGCCGTGCTCCAGCGTCTTGCGAAAGCCCAGGCGGTCAATAGTGCGCGGGCCGTGTTCGTCGATCTTGGCCGCTGCCGATTCCCAGCGGGTGAAACGGCTTTCACCAAAACGCTCGATGACCTGGCGCAGCCGCGCCAAGATCGCATCGCCCTCGAAATTACCGGCGCCGCCACGCTCGTGGAGCCATGCGTTCAAGCACACGCGAGCGGCGGTGGTGGCCGTGCCGTCCGGCCAACCGGTTATACCCATCGCGGTGGCCAGCTCGCCTGCTGCGGCGGCGAGGCCGAAGCGAGCAGCGGCACGGTGTGCCTGTCCACTCGCGGACGCAGGGAGCGACTTAGCAATGAAGCCTTCCAGCGTGCGGCGCAGGATTGCCGCCCAGCCGTGGCGCTTTCCGGGTTCGCACAGCGCAGTCAGGAAGGCCGTGAGCGGCGTGCCGTAGTACTTCGCTACGCGTGCCTTGAGCGCGTCGGACAGTGCCGCCGCATCTTCAAAACCGTTAAGCACATCGAACATGCCAAAGCCTTTGCTGGCATCGGCCGGGACAGCGAGCATGCGCACTTCCATACCCGCTTTCAGTTCCTTGTTCGCTTCGGCCATGTGCTGGGCCAAGGTCTTCTCGCCGGTGGAGAGAAATAGCAGGCGCCACTCCTGTACCTGTCGGCTAGCTTGGCCTCGATCGTTGGCGCGTGCCTTGCCGGTGCCATTGCCGAGCATGTACACCGTCTCGCCGATAATGCGCGGGTCGCACATGCCGATTTCATCCAAGACCAGAAGGCCGTCGGAATGCGCGGCGGCAATGGATTCGAGCGCGTTATCGGTCGACCGCCACGAACGCACCAGACGCGGTCCGCCGTAGATTGAGGCGGCAACTTGCAAGTGCGTGGTCTTGCCGCCGGAGCTATCGCCGTACAAGTGAAAGCCGCCCGACTCATGACCAAGCATGTGCAGCAGCGGCCCTGCGAAGGCCACCCCGACGACAAATGCCAAACGGTGATTACCGATGCACAGCGCGCCGATCTGTTCCTGCCATTGTTCAAGCGTGCCCGCTTCGCTGATCGGCGGAAGCTGCGCGCCGGCCTCATAGAAGTGCAGGTGTTCCGCGTGCATGCCGACCTGCTGCTCGGGCAGCAGAAAGGCGTTGTCATGCCAACCCAAACGAGTGACCAGACGCGCACGTTGGGCACTGTCGAAGCCGCCCAGGTAACTCTGTAAATCGTTGCGAGCGTTGCGCCCCGAACGACTGCCGGCCAGACGCAACCCCATGTCCACCAGCGGACCGAGAACGTCCTTGCCAAAGTCGCCGGTCATGGTGCGTGCCGGGATGTTCCAACGTTTTTTGGTGCCGTCGGGGTCGTCGAACTCGACCAGCAAACCCCAGTTGTGGCCCTTCTCGTCGCGGGTACGTGCGAGGATTGCCAGCGGCGAACACACCGGGCGCGCTTCGCCGTCGTCGCCGGCATAAAATACACCCTCGGGCGTCAGGCGAAAGCCACCGGGCATCAGGTCGGTTTTCGATTTTGCCGGGCGCTTGGCTGCTGCTTTGGGTTTAGCGTCCGGCTCCGGTTTCGACTCGGATTTCACTTGGGCAACTAACGGCTTTTCTCCGATCACTCCGAACAGCTCGCCGCTGCTTTCCAGCTCGGTGAAATGCGCAGCGGTCCAGCTTTTGGCGAGCGCATCGGCGGCATCGTCGCCGTCATCCCATCGACCACCTTTGGCGAACGCGGCGTGGTCGTTCTTCAGCGTCGGCTTGCGTTTAAACACCTCCAGCGCGATGACCCGTACCGAAGCGGCGCCGATTTCGCGCAGCTTTTCGGCAACGGTAGCCATGCAGGCTTTACCGCTGTCATCGTTGTCCGGCCACAACAACACGTCGCGCCCCTTGAGCGGCGTCAGGTCGGCTTTGTGCCAGGAGTTGGAGCCGTTCGGCCAGCAGGTGGCCACGTGGGTCGGCAACAGCTCGGTGGCGGCGTCGGTAGCTTTCTCGCCTTCGCACAAAACCACCGGTGCGTCAGCGCGCAGGGCCAGTTCATCAAGGCGTAGCAGCGGACGCGGATCCGGCAGACCCTGCCAGCGCCATTGCTTGATCTGGCTATCGGCGCGCTGACACCACGTCAGCGGTGCAAAGACCTTCTTCGGCTTGCCGTCTTCATCCGGACCGAGGTCGAAGCGATACAGCGCCATGAGGGGCTGACCTTGCGCGTCACGGTAGATCCAGACCTTGGACGGCACACCGTGATCACGGTGCTTGGCCGGACACTTGTTCATGGCTTCGGTCGGGATTGGCTGGATGGCATTCCACGTCGGCGCCTTCGGCTTGTTCGGTGCGGCCTTGGCCTTGGCAGCGCCGGGCGCAACGTTCAGCCAGTCTGCCAATTTGTGGCAGGCTTCCACGTCGGTGCCGCCGTCCAGATAGCGCACCAGATCTATCAGGTCGCCGCCTTTGTCGCCGGTGGCAAAATCCGCCCAGGTGCCTTTGCTCAAATTGACCTTGAGCGAACCCGCACGCTTGTCACTGCGGGTCGGATTGGGGGCGGTGTATTCCTTGCCGCCGTCCACGCGCTTACCGTTGGGCAGCCAATGCGACAAGACACGATCAATGTCTTTCAGCGCGGCGGCTTTCACGTCGGCGAAGCTTGGGCGTTTCGCGGTGCTGTTCGGGCGCTGGCTCATACGTCAGCCCTCGGCAGAAACAGCGCATCGTTGATGTCATCTATCAAGGCTTTGGCCATCTCGCCAAGGTACAGAGCGGGCCAACTGAAACGTTCGCCGCTGTCGCTCATGGCGGCGTCGAAGTTGAGCTGGTTAGCGTGATGCTGGAGTAGAGAAACCATCTCCAGTGCATCCTCGACCGGGACACCGGCATTGACCCGAAATAACTTTAAGTCGGTGGCATTCACGCGAGTAAAAGTGGCGTGGCCGAGCGTGGTGGAAGCGGTCATAGCGCACCGCCTTTCTGCATGGCAGGCGTCGACGTGTTATCGCCGTGCATGGCCAGTGTTTTGATCAGGCCAAGGGTGCCGCGTACATCCCAAATCACGGCGGCGATAACGTGATTGGCGAGGCGCGAGGATTCATTTTCGAAGTGATCCTCGAGCAATGTCAGCACTGAATCGGCACGGTCAATCGCGCAGGTAATAGCGTCGATGGGCACACCGGCTTCTGCGGTCGGATTCACGCAAAGCAGGTCTTCAGGCAGCGAGAAACTCAGGGCGTTGTTCATTAGGCACCGCCTGCAGTTTCGAGCGCGCGGGCTTTGGCCATGTGAGCGTTGTAGCGGGAGAGGCGTGTGGCGAGGCTGGAGTTGGCGTGTAAAGCGGCGAGAGCCATTGCACGGTGTGCAGCGGCGCGAATTTTGGACGGATTGAGGGCAGGCATAGGTGACACTCCAAGTTTGAAGATGGAGCTGCCACTGATCGTCGCCAAACGATTTAGGGTGGCAGCTGTGCGCAGGTTGGCGAACCGGGAACTTGGAACCCGGCAGACCCGAAGGTCTCCCACGCACAGCTGCCATAACACGAAACGGCGGGCACAAAAAAAGCGCCTGCTGTCGGATGGGGCGCCTGTGCGCCAAGTAACTCGGGTCGCCAAACCCGGTCGCTGAATTTGCAGCGACGGCCAGAGAGTAACGTCCGTGTTTCGAAAGTGCAACTGCGCTGATGGCTTGCGGATTTTTCAGGTGCGGCATAAATTGTTCGGGCATGTAGATTGACCTCAACGCCTCCGGATCGCCCCCGGAGGCGTTTTCGTTTCAGGCATGGACTTCCCAGCGCAGGGAGAGAAGGGGCAGGAATCCGCCGTTGAGCATGGAGCGGGCGTCTTCGTAAGCCTCGACCTGCTGACCTTCGTCGACGACAACGGCTCTGGTCTTTTCGCAATGGAGGGAGAGGGCGCACCAGGTGCCGTCGGCCCAGCTGAGCACGCTGACAACGCGACCTTGCCTGTCCTGCTGGCTGCGGTAGCGTTCAAGACGCTGCATGACGCGAGACGAGAAACCGATCCGACGCAACACGGAAAAGGGGTGCATCAGAGCGTTGTTTGCAGTTTTGTGGCTCATGCAGCCACCTGATCACGTGCCTCGATGCGGCTGCGCGCCCACGCTTGAACTTCGGAAAGGACCCAGGCGACAGGGGCGCCGCGTGCGTTGCTATTGCTCAGTTTGACGGGCTGCGGAAAGCCGCAGTCGGTGCGCTGCATCAGTTTGTAGATGGTTGAACGTTTCATTCCCACGATGCCTTCCACCTCGCGCATGCGGATCAATGTAGAAGCGGCATCAAAAATGGAGGGGGAGTTGGCGGGTGTCTGGTGGAGAAAATCGCTAACGGAGGTGTTCATAGGTATTGCTCTCGATAGATTTGGACTGACGAGAGCAATGATCTAGGCGATGGAATCTTTGAAGGAGTTAACTTCCATTTGAAATTTCAGGTGAACTAGACCTTGTGTTGCTTAAGAATGGCTTCCACGCGCTTACGGGACAATGCTTTATCCGTTTCCTGGGAAATCCAGTTAGGTCGTTGCTTGTATGGCTTAGCGACCTGTTGGGTAAGCCAGCGGTGTACCTCTGTGGTCACATGGCGTCGTGACATGCCGTCATGCAGTAGAGCGCGAGCCTTTTCGACAAGGGCTATATCGCGTTCGCTCATATCGGCGACCCGATCTTTCCCACTAAGGAGACCGCCCTTTCGTCGGGTCGCTTCTCTAATTGCGCTAAGGGCCAGAGGTCTCAATTCGTCGCGACGTAACGCGGGCAAATAGGTGATCGGTTCCAAGTGGATAACGTATAAGTCCAACGCATCTATGCGGTCATCCTCGTTAACCTGTCCCTCTACGTACTCGCAATAAAAGTCCCACGGCCAGTCAGGCATAGGTATTCCCTTAGGCAGGGCTGTCCGTTCGACGTCGAACATCCAATCGTGCAAAACCTCTAAGGCTTTCACCGCGCAGGCCATGATGTACACCGCGTGTGCCTGATCGTCTGTGACGAATTCACTCCGGCCATGTTGGCGAACGGTGTTCGCCAGAAATGCGGGAGGGGCTGACATGGCATTTTCTGAAATCGTTTCCTCGTTCTGCGTCACCTTGATGCACAAGGAATTCAGAGTATCGCCGAGCCCGGCTCGGTTGATGCGCAGACGGCATTGGTCGATCAACTGACAAACATGCAGGATCTGTTCGCGACAGAGGGAGTACAGCGGTTGAGCAGATAAGTACTCAACCAGATCGGCTGTTGAACTTGGCCATTGAATGCTTTCCCCGATCTCGCTCGCATTCATCGGCATCGTTGTTGACCCTTAGTATTTGTTTCAGTCCCGCGCCCTGTGTCGTGCAATCTTATCCAGCGGCGCACGCCTAGCCCTAGGTCTGCCAGCAGCAAATACGGGGTCGCTCTGGCGTTACACGTTTGGTCGGCGTCAAAGAAGGTGTACGGGAAGTCGCTCATGAGTGTAACGGGCGTAAGAGTCAATGAATTCGGGCGTTTGCCGAAGGTCGTTACACGAGTAACACCTGTTACATGGATTTTTAAGGGGGTACGCATGTGTGGAGTCATACTGCTTTCCCGAACTTGCGATTGATAACGTTCTCGCTCACCAACGCATCAAGGTGATCTGCGTACCACTGCATCATCTTCACGCGGTGCTCAAGGTATTGAGCCTTGTTGTATACCCCGGATATTCCCTCTTCTTTGTGAGCAAGCTGCGCTTCGACATGCTCTTTCGGCCAGCCGTGTTCCCTGAGCAGAGTGCTGGCGGTATGACGAGTACCATGACCTACCAAGCGACCTTTGTAACCAACCGTCGCGAAGACCTTGTTGATGGTGTTTTCGCTAATCGTTGGATTCTTAGCGCCCACCCCAGGGAACAGCCAACGACTACGACCTGTGAGGCAATGAAGTTCTTTGAGAGCGGAAAGTGCTTGCTTAGGGAGTGGGCAAACAAAGTCCCTGCGCATCTTCATCTTGGCGGCAGGCGTCGTCCATATCGCTTTATCTAGGTCGAACTCTTTCCATTCAGCTAACCGAACCATGCCCGGTCTGGATGCGGTCCAGATGCAGAGCCATGCGGCAGTTCGGGCCGTCAGCCTGCTGGGTGTGTTTTTGAGTGCTTGGAGGAACTCTGCTAACTCAGGCTCCAGCAAATGAGGATGCTGCTGAGTCTTCGGGGCTTGAGCTGCAATATCTCGCAGGCGACTGCCAGGATCGTTTTCCGTGAGGCCTAAGCCGATGGCTCGTCCGAATATCTGATTGATCCACGTGCGGCACTTTTCCGCTACGTTGTGTGCGTCCCGGGCTTCGAGTGAAGCTTGGAGCTCTGCACAGTCAGTACGAGTGATTTCGTCCAGGGGCTTATCTCCCAGCGCAGGGAGTATGTCTTTGTCGAGGTAAGTGCGGATTTTGTTAAGGGTGGAGGGAGCGAGCCCCTTTTCTTCCTTGGCCTTGAGCCAAGCTTCAGCAGCGGCTCGGAAGGTACGAGTCTTAGCGGCATCAATTGCCGCTTTGGCAGAGCGTTTTTGTTCGAGAGGATCGGCCCCGCTGCTCACTACCTTGCGCAGTTCAGCAGCTTTGTCCCTTGCTAACGCACCACTTACTTCCGGGTAACCCCCGAGCCCCATCCAAGCCCAGTTGCCCGCCGGACGTTTGTAGCGGAGCTGCCAGGATTTACCACCATCAGGTTTTACCCTGAAGTAGAGGCCGTTTCCGTCCAGCTCTCGGTATTCCTTTAATTCCGGCTCCAATCCCGCAAGTGTCGTATCAGCGAGAGGGCGGCGCTTGATATCTGCGCGCTTCATCCTTGTATCCCAAAGTTCGGTATTTTTCTCAGGATACAAGCAGGGATACAGGGATACAACGGATAAGGGGAGACAGGGGTAGACAGACAGGCACAAAAAAACCGGCCAAGTGGCCGGTTTTTCTGGGTCTGAGAGGCTGGTAGAGACTCTCAGATACTGCTATGTGGTGCCCCGAGGGAGACTCGAACTCCCACTCCTTTCGAAAACGGATTTTGAATCCGCCGCGTCTACCAATTCCGCCATCAGGGCTCAATGGCGGCGAAGTATAGAGAGGTGATTACCGTTGGTCAATCACGTTTCATGGTCAATTTTGACTATTTCCGCTAGACTTCCCGGCCCTGCTAGACGAACCCCATCATGCGCGTTGCTGACTTTACTTTTGAGCTCCCTGATTCGCTGATCGCTCGCCACCCTTTGGCCGAGCGTCGCGCCAGTCGACTGCTGACCCTGGACGGGCCGAGCGGTGCCCTCGCACACCGTCAATTCACTGATTTGCTTGAGCATTTACGCCCAGGCGATTTGATGGTGTTCAACAATACCCGGGTGATTCCGGCGCGGCTGTTTGGCCAGAAAGCTTCCGGCGGCAAGCTGGAAATTCTGGTGGAAAGGGTGCTGGACAGCCATCGCGTGCTGGCTCATGTGCGCTCCAGCAAGTCGCCGAAACCGGGGTCGAGCATCTTGATCGATGGCGGTGGCGAGGCCGAGATGGTGGCGCGGCATGATGCGTTGTTCGAGCTTAAGTTCGCCGAGGAAGTGTTGCCGCTGCTGGAGCGTGTCGGCCATATGCCGTTGCCTCCTTATATAGACCGCCCCGACGAAGACGCGGACCGCGAGCGCTATCAGACGGTGTACTCGCAGCGCCTCGGTGCGGTGGCGGCGCCGACGGCCGGGCTGCATTTCGACCAGCCGCTGCTGGATGCGATTGCCGCCAAGGGCGTCGAAAGCGCCTATGTGACCCTGCACGTGGGGGCCGGGACGTTTCAGCCGGTGCGTGTGGAGAACATCGAAGACCATCATATGCACAGCGAATGGCTGGAAGTCGGCCAGGACGTGGTGGACGCGGTTAACGCGTGCAAGGCGCGCGGCGGGCGGGTGGTGGCGGTGGGCACCACCAGCGTGCGCTCGCTGGAGAGCGCGGCGCGCGATGGTGTGCTCAAGCCGTTCAGTGGTGACACCGATATCTTTATTTTCCCGGGCCGGCCGTTCCATGTGGTCGATTGCCTGGTCACCAACTTTCATTTGCCGGAATCCACGCTGTTGATGCTGGTGTCGGCGTTTGCCGGTTACCCGGAAACCATGGCCGCTTATCAAGCCGCCATCGCCAACGAGTACCGTTTTTTCAGCTACGGTGATGCGATGTTCATCACCCGTAACCCGGCGCCGCGCGGCCCTGAGGACAACTTATGAGTCGTATGTCGTTTGAACTGCTGGCCACCGACGGCAAAGCCCGTCGTGGTCGCCTGACTTTTCCGCGCGGCACCGTGGAGACCCCGGCGTTCATGCCGGTCGGCACCTACGGCACCGTCAAGGGCATGCTGCCCCGTGACATCGTCGCCACCGGCGCCGAGATCATCCTCGGCAACACTTTCCACCTGTGGCTGCGCCCGGGCACGGAAGTGATCAAGAAGCACGGCGACCTGCATGACTTCATGAAGTGGCAGGGTCCGATCCTCACCGACTCCGGTGGTTTTCAGGTGTTCAGCCTGGGCGCCATGCGCAAGATCAAGGAGGAGGGCGTGACTTTCGCCTCGCCGGTGGATGGCTCCAAAGTGTTCATGGGCCCGGAAGAGTCGATGCAGGTGCAGCGCGACCTGGGCTCGGACATCGTGATGATTTTTGACGAGTGCACGCCGTACCCGGCTGACGAAGACGTGGCGCGCATCTCCATGGAGCTGTCCCTGCGTTGGGCCCAGCGTTCGAAGAATGCCCACGGTGACAACACCGCGGCGCTGTTCGGCATTGTGCAGGGCGGCATGCATGAAAGCCTGCGCAAGCGCTCGCTGGAAGGCCTCGACAAGATCGGCTTCGACGGCCTGGCTATCGGCGGTCTGTCGGTGGGCGAGCCCAAGCACGAGATGATCAAGGTGCTCGATTACCTGCCGGGCCTGATGCCCGCAGAAAAACCTCGTTACCTTATGGGCGTTGGCAAACCGGAAGATCTCGTAGAGGGTGTGCGCCGCGGTGTGGACATGTTCGATTGCGTGATGCCAACCCGTAATGCCCGCAATGGGCATCTGTTCATTGATACAGGCGTGCTGAAGATCCGTAACGCGTTCCATCGCCATGATGATTCGCCGCTCGATCCGACCTGCGATTGCTACACCTGCCAGAACTTCTCCCGTGCTTATCTGCACCATCTGGACAAGTGCGGGGAAATGCTGGGTAGCATGTTGAATACCATCCACAATTTGCGTCACTACCAAGTCCTGATGGCTGGTTTGCGCGAGGCTATTCAACAGGGTACATTGGCCGCCTTCGTCGATGCCTTCTATGCCAAGCGCGGGCTCCCTGTGCCGCCCTTGGACTGAGTTTCCCGACCCTAAGATTCACTATTTGCAACTGGAGTGCTAAATGAGCTTTTTTATCTCTAACGCCATGGCTGACGCCGCCGCGCCTGCTGCTGCCGGCCCGATGGGCGGTGGTTTCGAGTGGATTTTCCTGGTCGGCTTCCTGGTCATCTTCTACCTGATGATCTGGCGTCCACAGGCCAAGCGCGCCAAAGAGCAGAAAAACCTGCTCGGCAGCCTGCAGAAAGGCGACGAAGTCGTGACCACTGGCGGTATCGCCGGCAAGATCACCAAGGTTTCCGATGCTTTCGTGGTACTGGAAGTCTCCGACACCGTAGAAATGAAGTTCCAGAAGGGCGCCATCGCCGCCACGCTGCCAAAAGGCACGCTCAAAGCGATCTGAGTAACAACCTTTACCAATCGACGGGGCGCGCAAGGCGCCCCGCGTTATAAGCGGGCGGCGTGATGCTGAACAAATACCCTCTGTGGAAATACGTACTGATCCTGGCGGTGCTGGCGATCGGTTTTATTTATTCCGCTCCCAATCTCTATCCTGATGACCCGGCGATCCAGATCTCTGGCGCCAGCACTTCGCTGCAGGTCAATCAGGCTGATCTGGAACGCGCGAGCAAAGCGCTGACTGACGCGGGCATCCAGGTTAAAGCGGCAACCTTGGCAGCTGGTTCCAAAGGCGGCTTGTTGCGCCTGACCAAGCAAGAAGACCAATTGCCGGCCAAGGATGTCGTACGCAAGGTCATGGGTGACGACTATGTTGTCGCGCTCAACCTGGCACAGACCACGCCACAATGGCTGCGCAGCATTGGCGCGCACCCGATGAAGCTGGGTCTGGACTTGTCCGGTGGTGTGCACTTCCTGCTGGAAGTCGACATGGACAAAGCCCTCGACGCACGCCTGAAAGTGTATGAAGGCGATGTGAAGAGCCTGCTGCGCAAAGAAAAACTGCGTTATCGCAGCCTGCCGCAGCTCAACGGTGCGATCCAGCTGGGCTTCGCTGACGAAGCTTCCCGCGAACAGGCCCGTGCGCTGATCCGCAAGAACTTCAACGACTTTGACATCGTACCGGCCGACCTCAATGGTCAGGCGGTGCTGCGTCTGGCAATGAGCCCGGCCAAGATCGCGGAAATCCGCGAATACTCCATCAAGCAGAACTTGACCACGGTGCGTAACCGCGTCAACGAGCTGGGTGTGGCTGAGCCGATCGTGCAGCGCCAGGGCGCCAACCGCATCGTGGTTGAACTGCCGGGCGTGCAGGACACCGCTGAAGCCAAGCGTATCCTGGGTAAAACCGCCAACCTGGAGTTCCGCCTCGCGGCTGAGCCGGGTGCTACCCGCGCGACTTCCGAAGAGTTCGAGTTCCGCGAAGGCAACCGTCCTCCAGCGTTGATCGAGCGTGGCTTGATCATCACCGGTGACCAGGTGACCGATGCCAAGGCCGGTTTCGGCGAGCACGGCACGCCTGAAGTGAACATCCGCCTGGATGGCCACGGCGGCGAGCTGATGAGCCGCGCCACGCGCAGCAACGTCGGTCGCAGCATGGCGGTAATCTTCATCGAGCAGCGTCCGGTTACCACCTATACCAAGCAGATGGTCAACGGCGTTGAGAAAGACGTGCCGGTACAGACCTTCAAGGAAGAGAAGAAGATCATCAGCCTGGCGACCATCCAGTCGCCGCTGGGTGCGCAATTCCGCATCACTGGCCTGAACGGCCAGGGCGAATCTTCCGAGCTGGCCCTGCTGCTGCGTGCCGGTGGCCTGGCGGCGCCGATGTACTTCGCTGAAGAACGCACCATCGGCCCGAGCCTGGGTGCCGACAACATCACCAAGGGTGTCGATGCGGCGCTGTGGGGCATGTTGTTCGTGTCGCTGTTCATCATCGCCATCTACCGCTTCTTCGGCATCATTGCCACCGTGGCCCTGGCGGGCAACATGGTGATGCTGCTGGCGCTGATGTCGCTGCTGGGCGCCACGCTGACCCTGCCGGGTATCGCCGGTATCGTCCTCACCATGGGTATGGCGGTGGACGCCAACGTGCTGATCTTCTCGCGAATCCGTGAAGAGATCGCGGCGGGCATGACCGTACAACGTGCAATCAACGAAGGCTTCGGCCGGGCATTTACCGCGATTCTCGACTCCAACCTGACCACTCTGCTGGTCGGCGGGATTCTCTTTGCCATGGGCACCGGCCCCGTCAAAGGTTTTGCGGTGACCATGTCCCTGGGTATCTTTACCTCGATGTTCACGGCCATCATGGTGACCCGCGCAATGGTCAACCTGATCTTTGGCGGGCGTGACTTCAAGAAGTTGTGGATTTAAGGGGCTGCCATGTTACGTACAATCAACTTCATGGGCGTTCGCAACGTTGCGTTCGGCGTCACCGTGCTCCTTACCGTTCTGGCGTTGTTCAGCTGGTTCCATAAGGGCCTGAACTACGGTCTGGACTTTACCGGCGGTACGCTCATCGAGCTGACCTACGAGAAGCCGGCCGACGTCACCCTGGTGCGCGATGAGCTGGTCAAGGCCGGCTATCACGAGGCGGTGGTGCAGAGCTTCGGCGCCACTACCGACCTGCTGGTGCGCATGCCTGGCGAAGATCCGCAACTGGGTCACCAGGTTGCCGAGGCCTTGCAGAAGGTCGGCGGCGACAACCCGGCCTCGGTCAAGCGCGTCGAGTTCGTCGGCCCGCAGGTGGGTGAAGAGCTGCGCGACCAGGGCGGCCTCGGCATGCTGATGGCGCTGGTCGGCATCATGATCTACCTGGCCTTCCGCTTTCAGTGGAAGTTCGGGGTCGGCGCCATCGTGTCGCTGATCCACGACGTGATCGTGACCGTGGGTATCCTGGCGTACTTCCAGATCACCTTCGACCTGACCGTATTGGCCGCCGTGCTGGCGATCATTGGTTACTCGCTCAACGACACCATCGTGGTATTCGACCGGGTTCGCGAGAACTTCCGTGTACTGCGCAAGGCCACGTTGATCGAGAACATCAACATCTCCACCACCCAGACCCTGCTGCGGACCATGGCGACGTCGATCTCCACCTTGCTGGCGATTGCTGCGCTGATGATCTTCGGTGGCGACAACCTGTGGGGCTTCTCCCTGGCGCTGTTCATCGGTGTTCTGGCCGGTACCTATTCGTCGATCTACATCGCCAACGTGGTACTGATCTGGCTGAACCTCAACAGCGAAGACCTGATCCCTCCGGCCAGCACTGGCAAGGAGGTCGACGACCGTCCTTGATGGGCGTTTGTTGATCGGCGGTACAAAGAAAGGCACGAGATTGAACTCGTGCCTTTTTTTTTGCTCCAAGGCTGGGTATAGCGCGGATCTTTCGGTCCGCTTGTGATGGTCAGGAGGTTCAACGTGAACAAGTCGTTGCTGGTTGGTGCGGTATTGGGTGCTGTCGGTGTGACTGCCGGGGGCGCTGTTGCCACCTACAGCCTGGTAAAAAGCGGCCCTGAGTATGCGCAAGTGCTGGCGGTACAGCCGGTAAAAACCCAGATTAAAACCCCGCGTGAGGTCTGCAAGGATGTCACCGTGACCCGGCAGCGTCCGGTGCAGGATCAGCATCAAATCGCCGGTACCGTCGTAGGCGCCCTGGCAGGCGGCCTGCTCGGCAACCAGATTGGTGGTGGTAACGGCAAGAAGCTGGCAACGGTCGCCGGTGCGGTCGGTGGCGGTTACGCGGGTAACAAGGTTCAGGAAGGTATGCAGAACCGCGATACCTACACCACTACCCAGACTCGCTGTAACACCGTGAATGACATCAGCGACAAGGTTGTGGGCTATGACGTGCGTTACAACCTGGATGGCAAGGAAGGTACTGTGCGTATGGAGCGTGATCCAGGCGGCCAGATTCCGGTGGACAAGGAAGGGCGTCTGATCCTGGGTCAGAACCAGCAGTAATCCAGGGCCAGGCACAGATTCAAAAAACTGTGCAATTCAACATGTGGGAGGGGGCTTGCCCCCGATAGCGGTGGGTCAGTTGATGCTTGGTTGACTGACACTCTGCAATCGGGGGCAAGCCCCCTCCCACATTTGATCTGTATTGCTGCTGATGGATGGGCCTGGCTCAAATCCCAGGCATAAAAAAAGCACCCCTCGGGGTGCTTTTTTGTGCGCGCTCGCTTAGCGCTTCAGCGAAGCCGGCAGGTGCGGCTGGATCGCCGTCAGCACTGCCTTGAAGCATTTGGTGTTGCCGGCAACCACGTGGCCTTTCTCCAGAAAGTCGTGACCGCCGGTGAAGTCGCTCACCAGGCCGCCCGCTTCTTGAATCAGCAGGGCGCCCGCAGCCATGTCCCACTCGGACAGGCCCGACTCCCAGAACGCATCAAAACGACCGGCGGCCACGTAGGCCAGGTCCAGGCTCGCTGCGCCAGCGCGACGGATGCCGGCAGTCTGGCCGACCAGGGCGCGGAACATGCCCAGGTAGTTTTCCAGGTTGTCCATCTGGTCGTCACGGAACGGGAAGCCGGTGCCCAGCAGGGCGCCGTCCAGGCTGGTGCGGCCGCTGACACGCAGGCGGCGACCATTGAGCTGGGCGCCACGGCCACGGCTGGCGGTGAATTCTTCCTGGCGAACCGGGTCCAGCACCACGGCGTGTTCCAGGCGGCCGCGGTATTTGCACGCAATGCTTACGGCAAAGTGCGGGATGCCACGCAGGAAGTTGGTGGTGCCATCCAGTGGGTCGATGATCCACAGGTAGTCTTCGCCTTCGCCGCTGCCTTTGTGCAGGCCGGTTTCTTCACCGAGGATGCCGTGGGTCGGGTAGGCCTTGCGCAGGGCGTCGATGATTTTCTGTTCGGCGGCGCGATCCACCTCGGATACATAATCCTTGGCGTCTTTTTCGTCGACCTTGATGGTATCCAGGCGCTCGATGGAGCGGAAGATCAATTCACTGGCGCTGCGGGCGGCGCGCAGCGCGATATTCAGCATGGGCTGCATGGATAGGTCACCTAAGGTTGTTAAAGAAAGCCGGGCAGTTTAGCAGAAACTTTCTTCAGGTGAAGGGCGACGTTAGCTTTCGTGGCATAACCCTAAGCGCTTCTGTAAGATTTGCTCCCCTTTCCCGTGTCCGAGAGCGCCTCCCTTGCTGCAAAACATCCGTGTCGTTTTGGTCAATACCAGTCATCCCGGCAACATCGGTGGGGTGGCGCGAGCCATGAAAAACATGGGGCTGACGCGGCTGGTGCTGGTCGAGCCACGTGTGTTTCCGCACCATGAGGCCGATGCCCGCGCATCCGGCGCCAATGACATCCTGGAAAACGCCCAGGTTGTCGCCACCCTGGAAGACGCCTTGGTCGGCTGCAACCTGGTGCTCGGCACCAGCGCCCGCGACCGCCGCATTCCCTGGCCATTGCTGGACCCGCGTGAGTGCGGTACCAAAGTGGTGGAAGAGGCGGCCGGTGGCGCAGAAATCGCCCTGGTGTTTGGCCGTGAAGACTCCGGCCTGACCAATGAAGAGCTGCAGCGATGTCATTACCACGTGCACATTCCATCAGACCCTGAGTTCAGTTCGCTGAACCTGGGTGCGGCGGTGCAGGTGCTGACGTACGAAGTGCGCATGGCCTGGTTGGCGGCTGAGGGCCAGCCGAGCAAGATGGAGAAGGACGAAGTGGCGTCGACCAAAAGTGGCGAGCTGGCCACGATGGACGAGCTGGAGCGATTCTATGAGCACCTGGAGCAAACCCTGGTGGCCATCGAGTTCCTCGACCCTGAAAAACCACGGCACTTGATGGCGCGCCTGCGCCGCCTTTACGGGCGCAGCTCGGTCAGTCGGGCGGAAATGAATATATTGCGTGGCATCCTCACGGAAACCCAGAAAGCGGCCCGTGGCGAGCTCCTTAAGCGGAAGGATTAAAGATGTTCGAGCGTTTGCGAGAAGATATCCAGAGTGTTTTCCACCGTGACCCGGCGGCGCGCAACGCCTTTGAAGTGCTGACCTGCTACCCCGGCATGCACGCGATCTGGCTTCACCGCCTGTCCGGCGCCCTGTGGGGCATGGGTTGGAAATGGCTGGCGCGGCTGGTGTCGAACTTCGGGCGCTGGCTGACCGGGATCGAAATTCACCCCGGCGCCAAGGTCGGCCGTCGCTTCTTCATCGACCATGGCATGGGCATCGTGATTGGCGAGACCGCCGAGATTGGCGATGACGTGACGCTCTATCAGGGGGTCACCCTGGGCGGGACCACCTGGAATAAAGGCAAGCGCCACCCGACGCTGGGCGACGGTGTGGTGGTGGGCGCGGGTGCCAAGGTGCTTGGCCCGTTCACGGTCGGCGCGGGTGCCAAGGTGGGCTCCAATGCCGTGGTCACCAAGGCCGTGCCGCCCGGTGCGACGGTGGTGGGTATTCCGGGCCGGATCATCGTCAAGCCGGAAGTCGGCGACGAACAGGAGGCCAAGCGCAAGGCCATGGCCGAGAAGATTGGCTTTGATGCCTATGGCGTCAGCGAAGACATGCCAGACCCGGTGGCGCGTGCCATTGGCCAGTTGCTCGACCACCTGCAAGCGGTGGATGGCAAGCTGGAGGGCATGTGTGGCGCCCTGAAGGACTTGGGCAGCCCTTACTGTGCGAAGGATCTGCCTGAGCTGCGCGAAGAAGATTTCGCCGAGATCAAGGACGAAACCGCCACTAAGGTAAGCTAAGATCCCGGCATCGCCAGAGATCCCCTGTGGGAGGGGGCTTGCCCCCGATAGCGGTAGGTCAGTTGCCCTATGTGCTGGCTGATCCACCGCCATCGGGGGCAAGCCCCCTCCCACATTTGACCTTCGTTGTGTCTGGCATCGCTGGTTATCCGGTGACGCTGTTCGTCCCCACCCCAGCCTGCTATGATTCGCGCGCCCTTTTTACGGGTAATCCTGACTAAAGTACTAGGTCTTATAGTTGACTTAAATACTCGGGAATCGCATACTTGCTCCCATTCTGAAACACCTTGGTACTTGTCCATGAGACTGACTACAAAAGGCCGATACGCGGTGACTGCCATGCTCGACCTGGCTTTGCACGCGCAAACTGGGCCGGTGTCCCTGGCCGATATCTCCGAGCGCCAAGGCATTTCCCTGTCCTACCTCGAGCAACTGTTCGCCAAATTGCGCCGCAGCAATCTGGTTTCCAGCGTGCGAGGCCCAGGTGGCGGCTATCAATTGTCCCGCGATATGCAGGGCATCCAGGTAGCCCAGGTGATCGACGCGGTCAACGAATCCGTCGATGCGACCAAATGCCAGGGGCTGGGTGATTGCCATGCCGGTGACACCTGCCTGACGCACCACTTGTGGTGTGACTTGAGCCTGCAGATCCATGAGTTTTTGAGTGGTATCAGCTTGGCTGATCTTGTGACTCGCCGTGAGGTGCAAGAAGTAGCCCAGCGTCAGGACCAGCGCCGTTGCAACACCAAGGCGCCGCGTCTGGACAAGATCGAAGCGTCCGCCGTCGAGTGACAGCCGCAGAGCTAACGGCGCGCCAGCCAGCCTGATTTAGGAGAAAGTCCATGAAATTGCCGATTTACCTTGATTACTCAGCGACCACCCCGGTTGATCCGCGTGTCGCGCAAAAGATGAGCGAATGCCTGCTGGTTGACGGAAACTTCGGCAACCCGGCCTCCCGTTCCCACGTATTCGGCTGGAAAGCCGAGGAAGCGGTCGAGAACGCTCGTCGCCAGGTCGCCGACCTGGTTGGCGCTGATCCGCGCGAAATCGTCTGGACCTCCGGTGCCACCGAGTCCGACAACCTGGCGATCAAGGGCGCGGCGCATTTCTACGCGACCAAGGGCAAGCACCTGATCACCACCAAGATTGAGCACAAGGCTGTTCTGGACACCATGCGCCAACTGGAGCGTGAAGGTTTTGAGGTCACCTACCTCGAGCCCACCACCGACGGCATCGTCACCCCGGCCATGATCGAGGCCGCGCTGCGTGACGACACCATCCTGGTTTCCGTGATCCACGTGAACAACGAAATCGGCACCATCAACGACATCGAAGCGATTGGCGAGCTGACCCGTTCCAAGGGCATCCTGCTGCACGTCGACGCCGCTCAGTCCACCGGCAAGGTCGAGATCGACCTGTCCAAGCTGAAAGTCGACCTGATGTCGTTCTCCGCCCACAAGACCTACGGCCCCAAAGGCATCGGCGCCCTGTACGTAAGCCGCAAGCCGCGCGTACGTATCGAAGCCACCATGCACGGCGGCGGTCACGAGCGCGGCATGCGTTCGGGCACCCTGGCGACCCACCAGATCGTCGGCATGGGCGAAGCCTTCCGCGTAGCCAAGGAAGACATGGCTGCCGAAAACGTGCGCATCAAGGCCTTGAGTGACCGCTTCTACAAGCAGGTCGAGAACCTTGAAGAGCTGTACATCAATGGCAGCATGACCGCCCGTGTACCGCACAACCTGAATTTGAGCTTCAACTACGTCGAAGGCGAGTCGCTGATCATGGCACTCAAGGACCTGGCGGTTTCGTCCGGTTCGGCCTGCACCTCGGCGTCCCTTGAGCCTTCGTACGTACTGCGCGCCCTGGGCCGCAACGACGAACTGGCACACAGCTCGATCCGCTTTACCTTCGGCCGCTTCACCACTGAAGAGCAAGTCGACTACGCCGCGCAGAAAGTCTGCGAAGCCGTCAACAAGCTGCGCGTTCTGTCGCCGCTGTGGGACATGTACAAAGACGGTGTCGACATTTCCAAGATCGAGTGGGCGGCACACTAAATATAGAAGCCGCCACCCCAGTTCTGTAGCAACGTGGCGGAAAACGCAGGCGTTTCTACAGGGTTCCAGAGCGGCCCTGATGAGTGAGGATTCAGTACCATGGCTTACAGCGAAAAGGTCATCGACCACTACGAAAACCCGCGCAACGTCGGCAAGATGAACGCGGAAGATCCTGATGTCGGCACTGGCATGGTCGGCGCTCCGGCGTGCGGCGATGTGATGCGCCTGCAGATCAAAGTCAACGACGCTGGCGTTATCGAAGACGCCAAGTTCAAGACCTACGGCTGCGGTTCGGCCATCGCCTCCAGCTCCCTGGCGACCGAATGGATGAAAGGCAAGACCCTGGATGAAGCTGTCACCATCAGCAACACCCAGCTGGCCGAAGAACTGGCCCTGCCGCCGGTGAAAATTCACTGCTCGGTACTCGCCGAGGACGCCATCAAGGCGGCCGTTCGCGACTACAAGCAGAAGAAAGGCTTGATCTAAGTATTTGGCGACGAGTAAGGAGTCAACGATGGCTATCAGCATGACAGAAGCGGCTGCGCAGCACATTCGCCGCTCCCTGAATGGGCGCGGTAAAGGTGAGGGGATTCGTCTGGGTGTTCGCACCACGGGCTGTTCCGGCCTTGCCTACGTGCTGGAGTTTGTCGACGAGGTGGTTGCGGAAGACCAGGTGTTCGAAAGTCACGGCGAGAAAGTGATCATCGACCCCAAAAGCCTGACCTACCTGGACGGCACCGAGCTCGATTTCGTCAAGGAAGGGTTGAACGAAGGCTTCAAGTTCAACAACCCCAACGTACGCGGTGAATGTGGCTGCGGCGAAAGCTTCAACATCTGAGGCTTCTTGTGGGTACTCCTTGTCATTTCGCTTTATTCGAGCTGCAGCCGAGCTTTCGGCTGGATCTTGAGCAACTTGCCACGCGCTATCGAGAATTGGCGCGTGGCGTGCATCCGGACCGCTTCGCTGACGCTTCCGAGCGTGAGCAACGCCTGGCGCTGGAGCAATCGGCCAGCCTCAACGAAGCCTATCAGACGCTCAAAAGCCCCCCGAAACGCGCCCGTTATTTACTGGCTATGAAGGGCGGCGAGTTGCCGATGGAAGTCACCGTGCATGACCCGGACTTCCTGATGCAGCAGATGCAATGGCGCGAAGAGCTCGAAGACTTGCAGGACGAAGCCGATGTGGCTGGCGTCGCGGTCTTCAAGCGTCGTCTGAAGGCGGCCCAGGATGAGCTCAACGAAAGCTTCGCAGCCTGTTGGGATGATGCTGCGCAACGCGAACAGGCCGAACGCCTGATGCGGCGCATGCAGTTTCTCGACAAGCTCACCTACGAAGTGCGCCAGATAGAAGAGCGCCTCGACGATTAACCCAGTGTGCTGCCCGTGATGCACGCCTGATAGACAGATAAGACCTGATTACCATGGCTCTACTGCAAATCGCCGAACCCGGTCAAAGCCCTCAACCGCACCAGCGTCGCCTGGCGGTCGGGATTGACCTGGGCACCACCAATTCCCTGGTTGCTGCCGTGCGCAGCGGCCTGTCCGAGCCGTTGCCCGATGCCGATGGCCAGGTCATCCTGCCGTCCGCCGTGCGCTATCACGCCGACCGTATCGAAGTCGGCGAGTCGGCCAAGCTGGCAGCGTCCTCCGACCCCCTCAATACCGTGCTGTCGGTCAAGCGCTTGATGGGTCGTGGTCTGTCCGACGTCAAGCAATTGGGCGACCAGCTGCCGTACCGCTTTGTCGGCGGTGAATCCCATATGCCGTTCATCGACACCGTCCAGGGCCCGAAAAGCCCGGTGGAAGTGTCGGCCGATATCCTCAAGGTGCTGCGCCAGCGCGCGGAAATCACCCTGGGCGGCGAGCTGGTTGGTGCGGTGATCACGGTTCCGGCGTATTTCGATGACGCGCAACGCCAAGCCACCAAGGATGCGGCGAAGCTCGCCGGCCTGAACGTGCTGCGTTTGCTCAATGAGCCGACCGCTGCCGCCGTGGCTTACGGCCTGGACCAGCACGCCGAAGGCCTGGTCGCCATTTATGATCTGGGCGGCGGCACCTTTGATATTTCGATCCTGCGACTGACCGGCGGCGTGTTCGAAGTGCTGGCCACCGGTGGCGACAGCGCCCTGGGTGGCGATGACTTCGACCATGCCATCGCGGGCTGGATCATCAGCAGTGCCGGCTTGTCTGCCGACCTGGATCCGGGCGCTCAGCGCAACCTGCTGCAAGCCGCCTGCGCTGCCAAGGAAGCGCTGACGGACGCTGCTTCCGTTGAAGTTTCCTACGGTAGCTGGTCGGCCCAGCTGACCCGCGAAGCCTTCGATGCGTTGATCGAACCGATGGTTGCCCGCAGCCTCAAGGCCTGCCGCCGCGCGGTGCGTGATTCCGGTATCGAGTTCGAAGAGGTCGGCGCGGTGGTCATGGTAGGCGGCTCCACCCGTGTTCCAAGGGTTCGCGAGGCCGTTGCCGAAGCCTTTGGCCGCCAGCCGCTGACCGAAATCGACCCGGATCAAGTGGTGGCCATTGGGGCTGCGATCCAGGCCGATACCCTCGCCGGCAACAAGCGCGATGGTGGCGAACTGCTGCTGCTCGATGTGATTCCGTTGTCTCTGGGCCTGGAAACCATGGGCGGCCTGATGGAGAAAGTGATTCCGCGCAACACCACCATTCCCGTCGCCCGCGCCCAGGACTTCACCACCTACAAAGATGGCCAGACGGCCATGATGATTCATGTGCTGCAAGGCGAGCGCGAGCTGATCAGCGACTGCCGCTCCCTGGCGCGTTTTGAATTGCGCGGTATCCCGGCGATGGTGGCGGGCGCGGCGAAGATTCGTGTGACCTTCCAGGTCGACGCCGACGGCCTGCTCAGCGTGGCGGCCCGTGAACTGGGCTCGGGCGTCGAGGCCAGTATCCAGGTCAAGCCGTCCTACGGGCTGACTGACGGTGAAATCGCCAAGATGCTCAAGGACTCGTTCCAGTATGCCGGCGATGACAAGGTCGCTCGTGTGCTGCGTGAGCAGCAAGTCGATGCCCAGCGCCTGCTCGAAGCGGTGCAGGGCGCCCTGGATGCCGATGGCGAGCGCTTGCTGGATGCCGAGGAGCGCATGGTCATCGACCTGCAGATGCAGGAGCTGGCCGAACTGATGAAAGGCAACGATGGTTACGCCATCGAGCAGCAGACCAAGCGCCTGTCACAAGTAACCGATGCCTTTGCCGCCCGCCGTATGGACCAGACGGTAAAAGCCGCCCTGGCGGGTCGCAACCTGAATGAAATTGAGGAATAACTGATGCCGCAGGTCATTTTTCTGCCACACGCCGAGCATTGCCCGGATGGTATGGTCGTGGAGGCTGAGACCGGCAAGTCCATCCTTGAGGTCGCCCACGACAACCACATCGAGATCGAAAGTGCCTGTGGCGGTGTGTGCGCTTGCACCACGTGCCACTGCGTCATTCGCGAGGGGTTCAACTCGCTCGAGGAAGCCGATGAGCTGGAAGAAGACTTCCTCGATCGCGCCTGGGGCCTGGAAGCGACTTCGCGTCTAAGCTGTCAGGCAAAGGTCGGCACTGAGGACATCACGGTCGAAATCCCGAAATATTCGCTCAACCATGCGGCCGAAGCGCCGCATTGATTCAAGGAACTGTCATGAGCCTGAAATGGGTTGATGTACAAGAAATCGCTATACAACTTGCTGAAGCTCATCCTGAGGTCAATCCTCTTACGGTGAACTTCGTCAAGCTGCGTAACCTCGTAATGGAACTGCCGGATTTTGACGACATCCCTGATCGGGGTGGCGAAAAGGTCCTGGAGGCGATTCAAGGCCTGTGGATCGAAGAAGCAGACTGAGCCGCCTTATTACGCAGTTAGGCAATACCTGATAACCCGCGTATAATTCGCGGGTTTAATTTTTCGTAAATTACCGTTTCTGGAGTTACACCATGGCTGTTCAACGTACTTTCTCCATCATCAAGCCTGACGCTGTTGCAAAAAACGTCATCGGCGAGATCACCACTCGTTTCGAAAAAGCCGGCCTGAAGGTTGTAGCTTCGAAACTCAAGCAACTGTCCAAGGCTGAAGCTGAAGGCTTCTACGCTGAGCACAGCGCTCGTGGCTTCTTCGGCGACCTGGTTGCCTTCATGATCTCCGGTCCTGTTGTTGTTCAGGTGCTGGAAGGCGAGAACGCTATCGCTCTGAACCGTGAGCTGATGGGCGCTACCAACCCTAAAGAAGCGGCTGCCGGCACCATCCGTGCTGACTTCGCCGAGTCCATCGACGCCAACGCTGTTCACGGTTCGGACTCCGAAGCCGCTGCTGCTCGCGAAATCTCGTACTTTTTCGCTGCTACTGAAGTAACCGCTCGCTAAGCATCGGCTTAAAGAGTGAGGGTGAATCCATGACTACATCGACTGTTAAAACCAACCTGCTGGGTCTGACTCAGCCGGAAATGGAGAAATTCTTCGACTCAATCGGGGAGAAGCGTTTCCGTGCCGGTCAGGTAATGAAGTGGATTCACCACTTTGGCGTCGACGATTTCGACGCCATGACGAACGTCAGCAAGGCCCTGCGCGACAAGCTCAAGGCCATTGCCGAAGTTCGTGGTCCCGAAGTGGTCAGCGAGGACATCTCCAGCGACGGCACCCGTAAGTGGGTGGTGCGCGTGGCGTCCGGCAGCTGCGTCGAGACCGTCTACATTCCCCAGGGCAAGCGCGGCACCTTGTGCGTTTCGTCCCAGGCAGGCTGTGCCCTGGACTGCAGTTTCTGCTCCACCGGCAAGCAAGGCTTCAACAGCAACCTCACCGCCGCCGAAGTCATCGGCCAGGTGTGGATTGCCAACAAATCCTTTGGCAGCGTCCCGGCGACCGTCGACCGTGCCATCACCAACGTGGTGATGATGGGCATGGGTGAGCCGCTGCTGAACTTCGACAACGTGGTTGCGGCCATGCACCTGATGATGGACGACCTGGGCTACGGCATCTCCAAGCGCCGTGTGACCCTGTCGACCTCCGGCGTGGTACCGATGATCGATGAGCTGGCCAAGCACATCGACGTTTCCCTGGCGTTGTCGCTGCACGCACCCAATGACGCATTGCGTAACCAATTGGTGCCGATCAACAAGAAGTATCCGCTTAAGATGCTGCTCGAATCCTGCCAGCGTTATATGGCGACCTTGGGCGAAAAGCGTGTCTTGACCATTGAGTACACCATGCTCAAGGACGTCAACGACAAGGTCGAGCACGCGGTCGAGATGATCGAGCTGCTCAAGAACACCCCGTGCAAGATCAACCTGATTCCGTTCAACCCGTTTCCCCATTCTGGCTACGAGCGGCCGAGCAACAACGCTATCCGCCGTTTCCAGGATCAACTGCACCAGGCCGGCTACAACGTCACCGTGCGCACCACTCGTGGTGAAGACATCGACGCCGCCTGTGGCCAATTGGTAGGGCAGGTGATGGACCGCACCCGCCGCAGCGAGCGTTATATCGCCGGACGCGAACTGAACGCCGCCGACGATTTGCCGCTGATTGCTGTAAATCGAATCTGAGAGAGGATCTCTATGCCCTTGCGCCTTGCGCTGCTTTTACTTGTTACCGGTCTCGTGGCCGGTTGTGTTTCATCGGGCTACGACAGCCCTTTGCAAACCGACAAGGGTCGTGAAGCGGCGCGAGTGGCGTATGTGCAACTGGGGCTGGGCTATCTGCAACAAGGCATGAGCGAGCAGGCCAAGGTGCCATTGAAGAAGGCCCTGGAGCTGGATGCCGATGATGCGGATGCCAATGCCGCGCTGGCGCTGGTCTTCCAGGCTCAGGCCGAGCCCGAGTTGGCTGATCGGTATTTCACCACGGCACTGGCTTCCCGTCCTGGCGACGCGCGGTTGCTGAACAACTACGGCAGTTTCCTGTTCGAGCAGAAACGGTATGAACAGGCGGCCGCTTATTTCCGCCAGGCCAGCACCGACACCCTTTATTCCCAGCGTTCGCGCATCTTCGAGAACCTTGGGGTGACGTCGATACACCTGGGACAGCGCGAACTGGCGCGCCAGCAACTGGAAAAAGCCCTGCACCTGAACGCTCGCCAACCACGCGCTTTGCTTGAAATGGCTGAGTTGTCCTACGAAGACAGGCATTATGTGCCGGCACGTGACTATTACGAGCGTTTTAGCCTGCTCAGCGGGCACAATGCACGTAGTCTATTGCTCGGTGTGCGCCTGGCGACGGTTCATGAAGAACGCGACACGGCCGCACGTTTTGGCCAGCAACTCGAACGACTCTATCCCGGTACGCCGGAATATCAGCAATACCTGTCGGAGCAATGATGAAAGCCGCGCACCCGGAAGTTGTAGCAGCTAATCGCGTAAACCCAGGCGACACCTTGCGTGAGGCCCGCGAAAGCAATGGTTGGTCGCTGGCGCAAGTGGCCCTCAAGCTCAATTTGACCAGCACCTCCCTGGCCAACCTGGAAGCTGGCGCATTCGACAAGCTGCCCGGGCACACGTTTGCCCGCGGCTATATCCGCGCTTATGCCAAGTTGCTGGGTATCGACCAGACCGCACTGGTCCAGCAATTCGACCAGTTCACCGGCACCGACTCCCAGGGCAGCAATGTGCATGGCCTCGGTCGTATTGAAGAGCCGACCCGGGTTTCCCACACGATCCTGCGCATTGTCAGCCTGTTGCTGCTGATTGCCGTGATCGGGGGTGGTTTCGTCTGGTGGCAGGACCAGACTTCCCAGCGCAATAAAGACCTGACCAGCAACGCGCTGGAGCACGTCGAAGTCGAAAGCGCCGACGGCACCACCCAGATTCATCCGCTGGATGAGCCGGAAGACCAGGCGGTCGTCGAAGGGCAAGTCACGCCGGAAGCGCCTGCCACCGCTGAACAACCCGCTCCGCAAGCCGACAGCGCACCTGCAGCGACTGCAGCCGTACCCGCGCCGGCTCCCGTAGCGCCCGTGGCCCAGGCTCCCGCAACAGCCGCTCCGGCCCAGGCTCCAGCGCCTGCGGCACCGGCTGCGCCTGCCATTTCGCCGCCCACCACCCCCGCGTTGATCGCCGGTGACGGGCGCGTACAGATCACCTTCGTCGCTGACTGCTGGACGCAAGTCACCGACGGTAATGGCAAAGTGCTGTTTAGCGGTCTGAAGCGTAAGGGAGATACTCTTGACCAGGGCGGCAAGCCTCCTTTGACGCTGCGTCTGGGCTATGCCCGTGGCGCGCAAGTGGCCTACAACGGCCAGCCTGTGGACGTAGCGCCGTTCACCAGTGGCGAGACCGCTCGCCTCAAGTTGGGACAATAGTCATGCACGGCGAATCTCCAATCAAACGTCGCGTATCGCGCAAGATCTGGGTCGGCTCGGTGCCGGTGGGCGGCGATGCCCCCATCGCGGTGCAGAGCATGACCAACAGCGACACCAATGACGTGGCCGCCACCGTCGCCCAGATCAATCGTCTGGAAGCGGCCGGCGTGGACATCGTGCGGGTGTCCGTACCGGACATGGACGCTGCCGAAGCCTTCGGCCGTATCAAGCAATTGGTCAAGGTGCCGCTGGTTGCCGACATCCACTTCGACTACAAGATCGCGTTGCGCGTAGCCGAACTGGGTGTGGACTGCCTGCGGATCAACCCGGGCAACATCGGTCGTGAAGACCGTGTGCGCGCCGTGGTCGATGCGGCCCGTGATCGTGGTATTCCCATCCGCATCGGGGTCAACGCCGGTTCGCTGGAAAAAGACCTGCAAAAGAAATACGGCGAGCCTACCCCGGCGGCGCTGGTGGAGTCGGCATTGCGCCACGTTGAACACCTGGAGCGCCTGAATTTCCAGGACTTCAAGGTCAGCGTAAAGGCTTCCGACGTGTTCATGGCCGTAGAAGCCTACCGCCTGCTGGCCAAGGAAATCGTGCAGCCGCTGCACCTGGGCATCACTGAAGCGGGCGGTTTACGCTCAGGCACAGTGAAATCTGCGGTGGGTCTCGGTATGCTGCTCGCCGAAGGGATTGGCGATACTATCCGCATCTCCCTGGCGGCAGACCCCGTAGAGGAAGTGAAGGTCGGCTACGACATTCTCAAATCCCTGCGTTTGCGTTCCCGTGGCATCAACTTCATTGCCTGCCCGAGCTGCTCGCGGCAGAACTTCGACGTGGTGAAAACCATGAACGACCTGGAGTTGCGTCTCGAAGACCTGCTGGTGCCGCTGGATGTCGCGGTGATCGGTTGCGTGGTCAACGGACCGGGCGAGGCCAAGGAGGCACACGTGGGCTTGACCGGCGGTACACCGAACCTGATTTACATTGACGGCAAACCGTCGCAGAAATTGACGAATGACAATCTGGTGGATGAGCTGGAAAAGCTGATCCGCGAGAAAGCGGCCGAGAAGGTCGCCGCTGACGCAGCGCTGATCGCTCGCGGCTGATTGAACGAATTTAAGGATTTGATGTGAGCAAGTCTCTGCAAGCCATTCGTGGCATGAACGACATCCTGCCGGAGCAGACGCCACTGTGGCGCTATTTCGAGAGCACGGTCGCGCGTCTGCTGGATAACTACGGTTACAAGCAGATCCGTATGCCGATCGTCGAGTTCACCGAGCTGTTCAAACGCTCCATCGGTGAAGTGACCGACATCGTCGAAAAAGAGATGTACACCTTTGAAGACCGTAACGGCGACTCCCTGACGCTGCGTCCGGAAGGCACTGCGGCCTGCGTTCGCGCTGTGCTGGAGCATGGCATCACCGGTGGCGGCCAGACCCAGAAACTGTGGTACATCGGCCCGATGTTCCGCCACGAGCGTCCGCAGAAAGGTCGCTATCGCCAGTTTCACCAGATCGGTTGCGAAGTCTTCAACCTGGACGGTCCGGACATCGACGCCGAGTTGATCGTCCTGACCTGGCGCCTGTGGGGCCAGTTGGGCATCCGCGACGCGGTCAAGCTCGAACTCAACAGCCTGGGCACCAGTGAGTCCCGCGGACGCTATCGCGAAGCCCTGGTCGAGTACCTGTCTGCCCACCTCGACAAGCTGGACGAAGACAGCCAGCGCCGCCTGAAGACCAACCCGTTGCGCGTGCTTGATACCAAGAACGCCGACACCCAGGCCGTACTGGTCGGCGCGCCGAAAATGGCCGATTACCTGGACGACGAATCGCGCACGCACTTCGAGGGCCTCAAGGCTCGCCTGGATGCGGCGGGTATTCCCTATGTGATCAACCCCAAGCTGGTGCGCGGCCTCGATTACTACAGCAAGACCGTGTTCGAGTGGGTCACCGACAAACTCGGCGCCCAGGGCACGGTGTGTGCCGGTGGTCGTTACGACGGCCTGGTCGAGCAAATGGGTGGCAAGCCGACCACGGGCGTAGGTTTCGCCATGGGCATCGAGCGGCTGATCCTGTTGCTCGAGACCCTTGAGCAAGTGCCACAAGAGATTTCCCGCCAGGTGGACGTGTATCTTTGCGCTTTTGGCGAGGCTGCCGAACTGGCTGCCCTGGCCTTGAGCGAACAGGTGCGCGACCAACTGCCGAACCTGCGTCTGCAAATCAATGCCGGCGCCGGTAGCTTCAAGAGCCAGTTCAAGAAGGCTGACAAGAGCGGCGCGTTGTATGCGCTGATCCTCGGCGATGACGAGTTGGCCCAGCAAGTGGTAGGTTTCAAACCCCTGCGTGGCCAGGGCGAACAACAGAACATTGCCTTTGATGCGCTCGCTGCGCACCTGGCCACCTGCGTCGTGCAGGGTTGAAGCTGTCGAACAGCCGAATTTAGCGATTAAGGAGTATTGGGGTGTCGAGTACTGATGATGAGCAACTGGCCGACTTCAAGGACTGGTGGCAGCGTAACGGCAAGCCCCTGGTAACTGGCGGTCTGCTGGCTTTAGTGGTGGTGTTCGGCTGGCAAGCCTGGACCAAATATCAGGCCAACCAGTCCCAGGGCGCCTCGATCGTTTACCAGCAATTGCTGGAAACCACCCTGACGCCGGACGGCAAGCCGGACCCTGCACGAGTGGCAGACCTGGCCGGTAAGCTGAAGAACGAGTTTGGCGGTACGACCTACGCCCAGTACGGTAGCCTGTTCGTCGCGAAAGTCGCGGTCGACACCGGCAAGCTGGATGAGGCAGCCACTGAGCTCAAGGCCATCGCCGACAAACCGACCAACCCGACTCTGGGTGAAATCGCACGTCAACGCCTGGCACAGGTATTGGCGGCACAGAACAAGGCTGACGAAGCACTCAAACTGCTCGACGGCGATGCTGACAAGGCATTTGTAGCCACTCGCGAAGAGCTCAAGGGCGACCTGTTGGTCCAATTGGGTCGTACCGACGAAGCCAATGCTGCGTACCAAAAAGCCAAGGCGGCGCTGTCTGATGAAGCGGCGGTCGGTGGCTTACAAATCAAGCTGGACGACTTGGCCAAAGGGGATGCGTGACGTGATCCGTTGGAAACATGCAGCATTGCTGGCTCTGGCCGTTCTGGCCGCGGGTTGCAGCAGCAACAGTAAAAAAGAACTGCCGCCTGCGGAGCTGACCAGCTTCAAGGAAGAAGTGGTCCTGCAAAAGCAGTGGAGCCGCTCCATCGGTGACGGTCAGGGCGAAACCTACAACATGCTGGTACCGGCAATCGACGGTGACAACATTGTGGCCGCTGATGTAACCGGCATCGTGACCTCCCTGGATCGCATGACCGGCGACGTGAAGTGGAAGAAAGACCTTGAACTGCCTGTCTCCGGCGCCGTTGGCGTGGGTTACGGCATGGTCATGCTCGGCACGCTCAAAGGCGAAGTCGTGGCGCTGGACTCCAGCACCGGTGAAGAGAAATGGCGCGCCCGCGTGACCAGTGAAGTGCTCGCACCGCCTGCCACCAACGGCGATATCGTCGTGGTGCAGACCCAGGATGATCGCGTGATCGGTCTGGACGCCAGCACCGGCGAACAGCGCTGGTTGTACGACAGCACCCCGGCGGTGTTGACCCTGCGCGGTACCAGTGGTCCGATTGTGACCAACAATCTGGCCGTTGCCGGGCTGTCCACCGGTAAAGTGGTGGCCCTGAATACCCAGAACGGCGTGCCGGCCTGGGAAACCCGTGTGGCTATCCCGCAAGGTCGTTCCGAGTTGGATCGCGTCGTGGACATCGACGGTGGCTTGTTGCTGTCCGGCGAGACCCTCTACGTCGCTACTTACCAGGGCCGTGTCGCGGCACTGGACCTGCAGAGCGGCCGGGTCAACTGGCAGCGTGATGCGTCCAGCTACGCCGGTGTCGCCCAAGGGTTTGGCAGCGTCTACGTAAGCCTGGCGTCCGGCACCGTTGAAAGTGTCGACGAGCGTTCCACCACTGCGCTGTGGAGCAACGACTCCCTGGCTCGCCGCCAACTGTCGGCGCCGGAAGTCTTCTCCAGCTACGTAGCGGTCGGTGACTTCGAAGGCTACCTGCACCTGCTGAGCCAGGTGGACGGTCGCTTCGTGGGTCGCGAGCGTATCGACAGCGACGGCCTGCGTGCGCGTCCGCTGGTGGTGGGTAACATGCTGTATGTGTATGGCAACAGCGGCAAGCTGGAAGCCCTGACCATCAAGTAAGAATCATGCTTGGGGTAACCCCCAGGCGGCCTTGCCTCAATGCTGTTTGTAGGAGCGAGCTTGCTCGCGAAGGACGTCAACGCTAACGCGGGTTTTCTGGATAAACGCGGCGTCCTCTGGTTTTTCGCGAGCAAGCTCGCTCCTGCAGTATTCAGTGTCGAGCAGGGCATGTGGCATTCAAATGCCGCCCCGAGCACCAGCCGCTGCCCTGCAGCGGCTTTTGTATTTTCTGAAATAACGAAGTGGAGAGCCGCATGGTTCCCGTAATCGCCCTGGTGGGCCGACCTAACGTCGGCAAGTCCACCTTGTTCAACCGCCTGACCAGGACTCGCGACGCCATCGTCGGCGACTTGTCCGGTCTGACCCGTGATCGCCAATACGGTGAGGCAAAGTGGCAAGGGCGCTCCTACATTATTGTCGACACCGGTGGTATCTCCGGTGACGAACATGGCATGGACGAAAAAATGGCCGAGCAGTCGCTGCTGGCCATTGAAGAAGCCGATGTCGTGTTGTTCCTGGTGGACGCCCGCGCGGGCTACACCGCTGCCGACCAGATGATTGGCGAGCACCTGCGCAAGCGCAACAAGCGTTCCTATCTGGTTGCGAACAAGATCGATAACATCGATCCTGAAGCGGCCCGCGCCGAATTCAGCCCGATGGGCCTGGGCGACGCGATCCCGGTTGCCGGCGCCCACGGTCGCGGCATCACGCAGATGCTCGAAATTGCCCTCAGCACCTTTCCCAAGGATGACGATGAGGAAGAAGAGGGTGAGGAGGAGATCGTCGCCGAAGGCGAGGAAGCCAAGCGCATTCCTGGCCCGAGCGAAAAAGACGGTATCAAGATCGCCATCATCGGCCGCCCTAACGTCGGCAAGTCGACCCTGGTCAACCGCATGCTCGGTGAAGACCGGGTAATCGTCTATGACGAACCCGGCACCACCCGCGACAGCATCTACATCCCGTTCGAGCGCAACGAAGAAAAGTACACGCTGATCGACACCGCCGGTGTGCGCAAGCGTGGCAAGATCCACGAAGAAGTTGAAAAATTCTCCGTGGTCAAAACCCTGCAAGCGATCAAAGACGCCAACGTGGTGATCTTTGTGATGGACGCTCGCGAAGGCGTGGTGGACCACGACCTGAACCTGCTGGGCTTTGCCCTGGAAGCCGGTCGCGCCCTGGTGATCGCGATCAACAAGTGGGA
The DNA here is from genome assembly GCF_900004715.1 of Pseudomonas sp. 24 E 13. NCBI lineage: Bacteria > Pseudomonadati > Pseudomonadota > Gammaproteobacteria > Pseudomonadales > Pseudomonadaceae > Pseudomonas > Pseudomonas sp. 24 E 13. Next base: position 37,264 of record NZ_CVTO01000052.1, on the reverse strand, counting down.
CGGCATGACGCCGAGCGAGCGCGATTTCGTCAAGATCGAGCTGCAGCGTCGCCTGTTCTTCGTTGAGTTTGCCGATATCCACTTTATCTCGGCCCTGCACGGCACCGGCGTGGGCAACCTCTACGCCTCGGTACAGAACTCGTTCAAGTCTGCGGTCACGCGCTGGCCGACCAACCGCCTTACCCAGATCCTGGAAGACGCGGTGGGCGAGCACGCGCCGCCGATGGTCAACAACCGCCGCATCAAACTGCGTTACGCCCACCTGGGTGGTGCCAACCCGCCGATTATCGTGATTCACGGTAACCAGATCGAGAAGGTGCCCAAGTCCTATGTGCGTTACCTGGAAAACACCTATCGCCGTGTCTTGAAGCTGGTCGGCACGCCGATCCGTATCGAGTTCAAGGGTGGCGAGAACCCATACGAAGGCAACAAGAACACATTGACCGACCGTCAGGTGAACAAGAAGCGTCGTTTGATGACTCACCACAAGAAGGCCGACAAGAAGCGCCGCGACAAGAAATAACCGCAGCGTCACGTTGTAAGCTGCAAGCTGCAAGAGAGGGCGCCGTTGGCGCCCTTTTTTGTGCGCGGCGGTTTGCCCCTTGACCCGCTTGCAGCTTGCAGCTTAAAACTTGCAGCTCACCCGAAGGGGGCTCCCATGATCACCAGCAAGCTGCCGAACGTCGGCACGACCATTTTCACCAGCATGTCGCAGTTGGCGGCCGACACCGGCGCAATCAACCTGTCCCAGGGTTTTCCCGACTTCAACGGCCCTCAGGATTTGCTCGACGCCGTGGGTCGGCACGTCGCCAGCGGTCATAACCAATACGCACCGATGACCGGCTTGCCCGTGCTGCGTCAGCAGGTGGCGGCAAAAATCGCCCGCAGCTACGCTGTCAGCGTCGATGCCGACCGTGAAGTCACCATCACGCCCGGCGCCACCCAAGGCATTTTCTGCGCGATCCAGGCGGTCATCCGCAACGGCGACGAAGTGATCATCTTCGACCCTTGCTACGACAGCTACGCACCCTCGGTAGAGCTGGCCGGCGGGCGCTGCGTGCATCTGCAGTTGGGCTTGCAGGATTTCAGCCTGGATTTTGAGCGTATCAAGGCCGCGCTTTCGCCGCGCACGCGCATGATTGTGCTCAATACCCCGCACAACCCCAGTGGCGCGCTGGTCAGCCGTGCGGAACTGGACCAGTTGGCCGAGCTGATTCGCAGCCGTGATATCTATCTGCTCAGCGATGAAGTGTACGAACACCTGGTGTTCGACGATGTGCCCCACGTCAGCGTGCTCGCCCATGAGGAGCTGTACTCGCGCGCCTTTGTGGTCAGCTCGTTCGGCAAGACGTATCACGTCACGGGCTGGAAGACCGGCTATGTGGTTGCACCGCCGGCCCTCACTGCCGAGCTGCGCAAAGTGCATCAATACGTCAGCTTCTGTGGCGTGACGCCGTTGCAGTACGCGCTGGCCGATTTCATGGCTGAGCACCCGGAGCACGTGGATGCGCTGCCGGCGTTCTATCAAGCCAAGCGCGATCTGTTCTGCCAGTTGCTGGCGCCGTCGCGGTTCAGCTTCAGCCCATCGGCGGGGACTTACTTTCAATTGGTGGATTATTCCCGGATCCGCCCGGACCTGGATGATGTCGCCATGTCCGAATGGATGACGCGCGAACACGGCGTGGCGTCGATTCCGATCTCGGTGTTTTACCGCGACCCACCCCAAGGCCAGCGCCTGGTGCGCCTGTGCTTTGCCAAACGCGAGGAGACGCTGCAACAAGCGGCGGAAAAACTATGCGTGATTTGAGCGCCTTGCCGAATCTGAACATTGCCCTGATCCAGACCACCCTGGTCTGGCACGACCGCCAGGCCAATCTTGAGCATTTCGAGCTGCTGCTGGAGCAGGCCAGCGGCACCGACCTGATCGTATTGCCGGAGATGTTCACCACGGGTTTCTCCATGGAATCGGCCGCCCTGGCCGAGCGGGAAAACGGCCCGACTCAGCGCTGGCTTCAAACCCAGGCGGCGAAATACAACGCCGTGATCACCGGCAGTGTGATCATTCAGGCGGCCGACGGCAGCCACCGTAACCGCCTGCTCTGGGCGCGCCCCGACGGTGAAGTGTTGCATTACGATAAACGCCACCTGTTCCGCATGGCCGGCGAACACGACCACTACACGCCCGGCGAGCGCCAGGTGCAGTTCGAGTTGAAGGGCTGGCGTATCCGCCCGCTGATTTGCTACGACCTGCGCTTCCCGGTGTGGAGTCGCGATGCCCAGGACACCGACTTGCTGTTGTACACCGCCAACTGGCCGGGCGCGCGGCGCCAGCACTGGAACCGCTTGTTGCCGGCCCGGGCCATCGAGAATTTGTGTTATGTGGCGGCGGTGAATCGAGTCGGCACGGACGGCAAGGGCTTTGCCTACACCGGCGATAGCCAGGTGCTGGACTTCCAGGGCGAGACATTGCTGAGCGCGGGGGAGGCGGATGGGGTATTCCAGGTGATTCTGGATGCAGCGGAGTTGGCGGCGTATCGCACCAAATTCCCGGCGAATCTGGATGCCGATAGTTTTCAGTTTGTCTGACAGGCCGCTATCGGGGGCAAGCCCCCTCCCACATTTGAAGGTATTCACAAGTCAAAAAGTGGGAGGGGGCTTGCCCCCGATGAGGCCATCAGCAGCACCACCCTAACCCAAAGCAAAAACGCCCCTGGATTCTCACCCAGGGGCCTTTTGCATGGCGCCGATAACGCTTACGCCGCCTTCGCTTCCTGCTGGCTCAACGAGCGGTTCAGCGCACTGAACAGCGCCTTGAAGCTTGCCGTGGTGATGTTTTCATCAATCCCCACGCCATGCACCGGACGCTCGCCGTTCACGCGCAGTTCGATGTAGGCCGCCGCCTTGGCGTTGGTGCCCGCGCCAATCGCGTGTTCGTTGTAATCCATGATCTCCACACCGATCGGCAAGCCGGCCACCAGTGCTTCCAATGCGCCGTTACCTTTGCCTTTCCAGTGCAGGTTGGTTTCGCCCTGGCCCTTGCCGGAGACTTCCACTTCCACATAGCTGTTGCCGTTTTCTTCCTGCAGACGGTGGCTGACCAGCGCATACGGAGTGTTGGCTTGCAGGTATTCACGCTGCAGCAACGCGTAGATCTGCGGTGCGGTCATCTCCAGGCCCACGCGGTCGGTCTCGGCCTGTACCACCTGGCTGAATTCGATCTGCATGCGGCGCGGCAAGCTGATGTCGTATTCCTGTTCCAGCAGGTAGGCGATGCCGCCCTTGCCCGACTGGCTGTTCACCCGGATCACCGCTTCGTAGCTGCGACCGATGTCGGCCGGGTCGATCGGCAAGTACGGTACTTCCCACAGTGCATCGTCTTTCTGCTGGGAGAAGCCCTTGCGGATCGCGTCCTGGTGCGAGCCGGAGAACGCGGTGTGCACCAGGTCGCCGACATACGGATGACGCGGGTGCACCTGGATCTGGTTGCACTCCTCGACGACTTTGCGCACGCCGTCGATGTCGGAGAAGTCCAGCTGCGGGTCGAGGCCCTGGGTGTACATGTTCAGTGCCACGGTGACCAGGTCGACGTTACCGGTGCGCTCGCCGTTGCCGAACAGGCAGCCTTCGACACGGTCGGCGCCGGCCATCAGGCCCAGTTCGGTGGCGGCCACGCCGGTGCCACGGTCGTTGTGGGTGTGCAGGCTGATGATCACGCTGTCACGGCGGTTGATATGGCGACCGAACCACTCGATCTGGTCGGCGTAGATATTCGGCGTGGCACATTCCACGGTGGCCGGCAGGTTGAGGATCATCTTGTGCTCGGGCGTCGGGTTCCACACCTCGATCACTGCGTCACAGACTTCCTTGGCGAACTCCAGCTCCGTAGCGCTGAAGGTTTCCGGCGAATATTCGAAGGTCCACTGGGTCTCGGGCTGCTGCGCGGCGTATTTGACGAACAGCTTGGCGGCGTTGACCGCGATGGCCTTGATGCCGTCCTTGTCCTGGTTGAACACAATGCGGCGGAACGACGGCGACGTGGCATTGTACAAATGCACGATGGCCTTTTTGGCGCCGCGCAGGGATTCGAAGGTGCGCGCGATCAAGTCTTCACGGCCCTGGGTCAGCACCTGGATGGTGGTGTCCTCGGGGATGTGGTTGTCTTCGATCAGGGTGCGCACGAAATCAAAATCGGTTTGCGATGCGGCCGGGAAGGAGGCTTCGATTTCCTTCACACCAACGGCAACCAGAGTCTTCCAGAAGCGCAGCTTTTTCGCCGCGTCCATCGGTTCGATCAGCGACTGGTTGCCATCACGCAGGTCGGAGCTGCACCAGATCGGCGCGCTGGTGATGGTTTTCGACGGCCAGGTGCGGTCCGGGATATCGATGGTCGGGAACGCGCGGTACTTCGAAGACGGGTCTTTGAGCATGCTCATCGCAAAATCCTTTGTTGTAGGGCCGAGAAGAGGCGGCCTGCCGAATCACTATTATTGGGGACGACGCTTGGGCGAGACAGATCGATTCAGCCTGGCAGTCGTGCGCTGACGAGGCACAGACTGCGGTGCTGGCGGCGCTGAATGAGGGTGTGAGAGGTTTTCATAAGCTCAACCCTAACCGCCGGGGTGAAAGATGGCAAGCAGTCGAAAAAAATTGAGATAAGTTCTGCTATTTGCGTGTGAATAGCGATTTTATGGCTGGATAAACAACTATATCTAAATTTAATTGCGCGACCTTTATCGGGTGCGCAATCGAATGATCAGGGTTGGAAAGCACCGATGAAGATCGCCGGGTCGACCCGCGCGTCGTTCAGGCTGACGTTCCAGTGCATATGCGGCCCGGTTGCCCGGCCGGTCGAGCCAACCTTGCCCACGACCGCGCCGCGCGCCAGTTGGTCACCGACTTTCACGTCAATCTTCGACATATGGCAGAACATGCTGATAAAGCCCTGGCCATGGTCGACGAACACGGTGTTGCCGTTGAAGAAGTAGTTACCGGTCAGGATCACCTTGCCAGCCGCCGGCGTCTTGATCGGTGTGCCTGCACCCACGGCAAAGTCCAGGCCCGAATGGGGATTGCGCTCCTCGCCATTGAAGAAACGTCTTACCCCAAACTTGCTCGACAGCGGCCCGTTGACCGGCTTGTCCAGCAGCAGATTGCTCGGTGTGTTCGGGCTGAAACTGCGGTAGGCCTTGAGCTGCACGGCCAGTTCGCCCTCGATGCGCTTGAGTTGCGCCGGTTCCGGGTTGACCTGGCTTTTGTTCTTCAAGGTGATGCGTTGCTCGGGGTATTTCTTGAAGCCCACCACGAACGGCAGCTGGCGCCCGCCACTGGTGATGCGTTCGGTGCCCGGCTTGACCGTCAACGGGATACCCACAATCGCCAGCCAGGTGTTTTGTTCCTTCACCACCAGCACCGGTCTGTTCAGGTAGGTGGCCTTGGGTGCGGTCGCCGCCGTGCCCAGGTCCACGACAGCGACGCCACCGGGCACCGGCTTGTTCAGCAGGCGGGTGATGTAGCTGTCGGCGTGGGCATTGAAGGTCAGGCAAACAAGCATCAACAAGCTGAGAAAGCGTGGCATCGGTCAATCCAGGAGAGAAAGGGTAACGGGGGTCAGGTGGTTGTCTTCCACCCGCACCTGCAGTTGGCCTTCACCGAGGCGTGCGGTCAGGCGCTGGCCGGTGTGGGTTTGCGCGGCATTGCGAATCGCTTGGCCGCGCTCGTCGAGCAGGATGCTGTAGCCACGGCCCAGGGTGGCCAGCGGGCTGACCACGTGCAGCGTCTGCACCTGGCTTTGCAGTTGCAGGCGCCGCGCCTTGAGGCCTTCGCGCATGGCGCGGGGCAGGCGCTCGGCGAGGCTGTCCAGGCGCTGGCGCAGCAAGGCCAGTTGACGCCCCGGATGTTGGCCGGCGAGGCGGGTTTCCAGGCGAATCAGGCGTTCGCGACGGGTATTGAGGCTGCGCTCGAACGCGCGGCGCAGGCGCATGTCCAGGTCATCCAGGCGCTGGGCCTGCTGGCGCAGGCGTTCGCCAGGGTGTCGCAGGCGTCGGGCCATGCCCTCCAGGCGCAGGCGATCATGGCGCAGGCGGTTGTGCATCAACAGCACCAGGCGGCGCTGCAGGTTTTCGACCTGGCGCACCAGGTGACTGGCGTCCGGTGCCAGCAGTTCAGCGGCAGCGGAGGGGGTAGGGGCGCGCACGTCCGCCACGAAGTCGCTGATCGATACATCGGTTTCATGGCCGACCGCGCTGACGATGGGCGTGACGCAGGCGTCCACCGCCCGGGCCACGGCTTCTTCGTTGAAGCACCAGAGGTCTTCCAGCGAGCCGCCGCCACGGGCCAGGATCAGCGCGTCGAAGCCGCGTGCGTCGGCCAGCTTCAGCGCACGCACAATCTGTGCGATGGCTTCGCGGCCCTGTACGGCGGTCGGGATCAAGGTCAATTCAATGTTCGGCGCGCGGCGGCGGAAAACGCTGATGATGTCGCGAATCACCGCGCCGGTTGGCGAACTGATGATGCCGATGCGCCGAGGATGCGCCGGCAAGGGTACCTTGCGCTCGGCACTGAACAGGCCTTCGGCGCTGAGCTTTTCCTTCAAGGCATCGAAGGCCAGGCGCAACGCGCCATCACCGGCAGGCTCCACGGTGTCGAGGATCAACTGGTAGTCGCCACGGCCCTCGAACAGCGAGACCTTGCCGCGCACCTTCACCGCCAGGCCGTCCTTCAACGCCTGGCGTACCCGCGCGGCGTTGTTGCGAAACAGCGCGCAACGCACCTGGGCGCCGCTGTCCTTGAGGGTGAAATACACGTGGCCCGAAGCCGGGCGGGCGAGGTTGGAGATCTCGCCTTCCACCCAGATATTGGTGAACACGTCTTCCAGCAACACCCGCGCGCGGCCGTTGAGCTGGCTGACAGTCAGGACTTCGCGGTCCAGGCCCAGTCGGGCAAAAGGATCTTTAATCATGGGCGGCAGTTTATAGGCATTCGTGCCAGGTTTGACAGAACTGCTCCACCCGCGTGCGTCTTCGTGCTGGCGCAATGCTCACGGATGACTAAAGTGTCGGCATTCTCTTTCAAGGAATTACCCATGAGTGCGGTTGAGCTGATGAGCCAGTGGTCGTTCGGCGCAGTTGAGTGGCTGGTGATCGGTCTCGGTATCGTTGTGGCCTATATCGTTTTCGGTATTGCCGGCTTTGGGACGGCGCTGGTGGCAGGGCCTGTGCTTATTCTGTTCATGCCGCTGTCGAAGATCATTCCGCTGTTGGTGTTGCTGGATTTTGTCGCCGCCTTTGGTGGCCTGCTGCAGACACGTCGGGATGTCAGCAAGCCGGAATTGCTGCGGCTGCTGCCGTGCATGGCCATCGGTTGCACCTTGGGTGTGGTGTTTTTGCTCAATCTGCATTCGGATCTTTTGCTGTTGTTGATGGGGCTGTTTATCAGTGCCTATGCGGTCTACAGCCTGGCAGTGAAGGCGCGGCCCACGCAGTTGGCGGCGGGTTGGTCGATTCCCATGGGCGCGGTCGGCGGCTTGTTTGGCGCGCTGTTTGGCAGTGGCGGCTTTTTATATGCAATCTACCTGAACAGCCGTCTGTCCAAGGAGGCGGCGCGGGCCACGCAAAGTGCGTTGATCAGTTGCAGCACGGTGGTGCGCCTGAGCCTGTTTCTGATTGCCGGGGTGTATGCCGATTTGCCGCTGCTGATGTTGGCACTGTGCCTGTTGCCGGCGATGGCGCTGGGCTTGTGGTGCGGGCGCAGGCTGACGATGCGCATGTCCCGCGAGGCGTTTGTGCGGTTGGTGACGTGGTTGGTGCTGGCCAGTGGGATTGCGTTGATTGGGCGGTATTTGAGTACTTGACCTGTGTGGGGCAGGGATTAAGCTGCCAGCCTTTAGAGCGCCATCGGGGGCAAGCCCCCTCCCACAGTTGGCTGTGTTCACAATTCAAAATGTGGGAGGGGGCTTGCCCCCCTATGGCGTCAGCAGCCACACCGCAGGACTCCCATGAATTCCCAAAGCATCCTTGTCCCGAAAATCTCCACCTTGCCCGTCCACGAACCCCGCGCCCGGGCAATCGTGCGCTGGCTGGTGCGCAAGAACATCATCAAGGAGGAACTGACCACCTGCGGGCGCACCGGCAACCGCATGGCCTACGCCCTGGCCGACGGCGCCCGCGCGGTGGTGCTGCACCCGCAAGCGCTGCCGTTCAACGAGCCGGTCAATGGCCTGGAAATCATCTACAAGCGCTGCATCTACACGCCGGCCAAGGGTTTTCTCGAAGAAGCCGGCTGCCCGGAGTGCCTGAAGGAAGTCGGCGAAGCGCTGTTCGAAAGCCTGGAAGACTGGATGCCCGGCCACACCGATAACTTCACCTGCCCGCTGTGTGGGCATGAAGACGACATCAATGGCTTTCTGTTCCTGCAGGAATGCGGGTTTTCCAACCTGGGATTTATTTTCAACAATTGGGCGGAGGCGGGGTTCAAGCAAAGCTTTATCGATGAGTTTGCCGATTGGCTCGATCAAAAAATGAGTTGGGTCAAAGTCGAGCTTTAACCCCCGACCTGATCGTTCCCACGCAGAGCGTGGGAACGATCAGGGTGGCGAAATTTTTCCATCTATCACTATTCCCAAATATGTCAGAGTTTTACATTGAGACCTGAGGGGTGTCTGAGTATAATGGCGCGCTTCCATTTTCCCGCTCGGGAGCCCCCGCGATGCTGCGTATCAGCCAAGAAGCTCTGACATTCGACGACATTCTCCTAGTGCCCGGTTATTCCGAGGTGCTCCCTAACGAAGTCAGTCTCAAGACCCGCCTAACCCGTGGCATCGAGCTGAATATTCCCCTGGTTTCCGCTGCCATGGACACCGTCACCGAAGCCCGTCTGGCCATCGCCATGGCTCAGGAAGGCGGCATCGGCATCATCCACAAGAACATGACCATCGAGCAGCAAGCTGCCGAAGTGCGCAAGGTCAAGCGTTACGAAGCGGGTGTGGTGAAAGATCCCATCACCATCGAAGCCGACGCCACCGTACGTGATCTGTTCGAGCTGACCCGCCTGCACAACATCTCCGGCGTTCCGGTGCTGCACGATGGCGACCTGGTCGGCATCGTCACTTCCCGTGACGTGCGTTTCGAGAACCGTCTTGAAGTCACCGTCCGCGAAGTGATGACGCCTAAAGAGCGCCTGGTCACGGTCAAGGAAGGCGCCGACAAGAACGATGTGCGCGAACTGCTGCACAAGCACCGCATCGAGCGCGTGCTGATCGTCGACGACAAATTCGCCCTCAAAGGCATGATGACCGTCAACGACATCGAAAAAGCCAAGGCTTACCCGCTGGCCAGCAAGGATGACCAGGGTCGTCTGCGCGTCGGCGCTGCGGTCGGCACCGGTAAAGACACCGGTGACCGCGTTTCGGCGCTGGTCGCCGCCGGTGTTGACGTGGTGGTGGTCGACACCGCTCACGGTCACTCCAAAGGCGTGATCGACCGCGTGCGCTGGGTCAAGCAGAACTTCCCTGACGTCCAGGTGATCGGCGGCAACATCGCCACCGGCGCTGCCGCCAAGGCCCTGGCCGAAGCGGGCGCTGACGCGGTCAAGGTCGGTATCGGCCCTGGCTCGATCTGCACCACGCGTATCGTTGCCGGTGTGGGCGTGCCGCAAATCAGCGCCATCGCCAATGTCGCCGCTGCCCTTGAAGGCACCGGCGTACCGTTGATCGCCGACGGCGGCATCCGGTTCTCCGGTGACCTGTCCAAGGCCATCGTGGCCGGTGCTTCCTGCGTGATGATGGGCTCGATGTTCGCCGGTACTGAAGAAGCACCAGGCGAGATCGAACTGTTCCAGGGCCGCTCCTACAAGGCTTACCGCGGCATGGGTTCGCTGGGCGCCATGTCCCAGGCGCAAGGTTCTTCCGACCGTTACTTCCAGGACTCCTCGGCAGGCGCCGAGAAGCTCGTCCCGGAAGGCATCGAAGGCCGTGTGCCATACAAGGGCACCCTGAGCGCGATCATCCATCAACTGATGGGCGGCCTGCGTTCCTCGATGGGCTACACCGGCAGCGCCGACATCGAAGAAATGCGCACCAAGCCAGAGTTCGTACGGATCACCGGCGCCGGCATGGCTGAATCCCATGTCCACGACGTGCAGATCACCAAGGAAGCGCCAAACTACCGCGTAGGTTGAGGCTTCCAGCAAAACGTTAAGTAACCGGGGCTGTTCTTTCAGCCCCGAGTTGTTTCTGATTCATTAGACGAGACTGACTTCATGGCCCTCGACATTCACGCCCACCGCATCCTGATCCTCGACTTCGGTTCCCAATACACCCAACTGATCGCCCGCCGCGTGCGTGAAATCGGCGTGTACTGCGAACTGCACCCGTTCGACATGGATGACGAAGCGATCCGCGAATTCGCACCGAAAGGCGTCATCCTCGCCGGTGGCCCCGAGTCCGTGCACGAAGCCAACAGCCCGCGCTGCCCGCAAGCGGTCTTCGACCTGGGCGTGCCGGTGTTCGGCATCTGCTACGGCATGCAGACCATGGCCGAGCAACTGGGCGGCAAGGTTGAAGGTTCCGAGCTGCGTGAATTCGGTTATGCGCGCGTCGACGTGGTCGGCAAGAGCCGCCTGCTGGACGGTATCGAAGACCACATCGACGCCGACGGCCTGTTCGGCCTCGACGTGTGGATGAGCCACGGTGACAAGGTCACCAAAATGCCGCAGGACTTCCACATCCTGGCCAGCACCCCGAGCTGCCCGATCGCCGGCATGTTCAGCGACGAGCGTCGTTACTACGGCGTGCAGTTCCACCCGGAAGTGACCCACACCAAGCAAGGCGGGCGCATCCTGTCGCGCTTCATCCTCGACATCTGCGAGTGTGAAGCCCTGTGGACCCCGTCGAAAATTGCTGAAGACGCCATCGCCAACGTCCGCGCCCAGGTTGGCACCGACAACGTGTTGCTCGGCCTGTCCGGCGGCGTCGACTCCTCCGTGGTCGCCGCGCTGCTGCACAAAGCCATCGGCGACCAGTTGACCTGCGTCTTCGTCGACAACGGCCTGCTGCGCCTGCACGAAGGCGAGCAGGTGATGGCCATGTTCGCCGAGAACATGGGCGTCAAGGTGATCCGCGCCAACGCCGAGGACCAGTTCCTCAACAACCTGGCCGGCGAGTCCGACCCGGAGAAGAAGCGCAAGATCATCGGCCGCACCTTCATCGACGTCTTCGATGCCCAGTCCAACAAACTGGACAACATCAAATACCTCGCCCAGGGCACCATCTACCCCGACGTGATCGAGTCGGCCGGCGCCAAGAGCGGCAAGGCCCACGTGATCAAGTCCCACCACAACGTGGGTGGCCTGCCTGAGGAAATGAACCTCAAGCTGGTCGAGCCGCTGCGCGAACTGTTCAAGGACGAAGTCCGCCGTTTGGGCCTGGAACTCGGCCTGCCGTACGACATGGTCTACCGCCACCCCTTCCCGGGCCCGGGCCTGGGCGTGCGCATCCTCGGCGAAGTGAAAAAGGAATACGCCGACCTGCTGCGCCGCGCCGACCACATCTTCATCGAAGAACTGCGCAAGGCCGACTGGTACCACAAGGTCAGCCAGGCATTCGTGGTATTCCAGCCGGTCAAGTCTGTAGGCGTCGTAGGCGATGGCCGTCGTTACGCGTGGGTTGTGGCGTTGCGTGCGGTGGAGACTATCGACTTCATGACGGCGCGTTGGGCACACCTGCCGTACGAACTGCTGGAAACGGTCAGCGGCCGTATCATCAATGAAATCGAAGGTATTTCGCGCGTTACTTACGACGTGTCGAGCAAGCCGCCGGCGACGATTGAGTGGGAATGATTGGACGTCCGGCATTGTCCGGCACTATCTAGCAAGAAATGCCCTGGAGCCCGCTTAATTGCGGGCTTTTGGCTTTTTGGGACTGGAAAAATTCTGGCAGCTCTGCGCATCGCCAAATCCCTTGTGTCCTGTTGCCGATGGATTACCGGCGGCCTTCGCACACCGGTGATTCGCCGATGCGGCCTTCCTTGCACAGGTCAATGTTATCTGTGCGCTTGAAACCGGAGTCTTTCATGCAATAAAACTGCGTGAGTACCTCGTCAATAGGCGTCGTGTCTCCCGTCCCTGTAAGGTTGGTATAGCCGCATGCGGTCATGGCGTGCTTGACACCCTCTTGCGAGACCCCGCTTTTTTTCCAATTGGTAAATTCCGGCGGCGGCGGTTGAAAGCCTCTACCCGTGCAGCCGATCAATAATAACGCGCAAAAACTCAACAGCAGATTCCTGGTAACCATGTCGTCTTCCCTGATGGTATGACTCGCAAAGCATATGATACGCCGTCGTCTGACTCTTTCTAGAAAGGCCTGCACACGCCCTGGTCGTTATTCACTGTTTATCGCCGCCGGAATGCAGTCGTTTGTCCTCGTAATTATTTGAGGGCAGCGACATCTGCAGGGCTCACAGCCACTTTTATCAGGCGCTACGTTCCAAACGGCATTCGCGTAGATGACTGTAAAGATTGCGCGACGCAGGCCGATATCGCTTTTGCGGCGACTCGCGTCCAGCAGGTTTGCTCCGGGTGCGTTATCTCACTTATTTCAGGTAGTGATCTGCAAAATGAAAATAAAAAACAAGCTCGTCCTGGCTTTTGTACTCGTCGCATTCATCCCCGTAAGTCTGGTGGCCGTGATCTCTGTACTCAATACCCGGTCCGAAGCGGTCAACCAGTTCATGGATGGCAGCACCCGAGAAATACGCCAGATCGACGGTAATATCCGGCAGTTTTTTGATGGTACGCAGCAAAACGTCGATCAAATGGCTACAGACCCTTTCTACACATCGGTCGCCAGCCTAAAGCACTACGAGGCTGCTGATGCAGCCAGTCAGCCGCTGCCTGCGGCAGCCCGGCAAGTCATCGATGCGTTTGCCCGGTATGGCGCGACGCATCCGGCTGCGGCAATCCTGTCCATTGGCCTGGAAGACGGCAGTTACGCGAAATGGCCGGATGACCCTCAGTTGTCGAAATACGACCCGCGTACGCGCCCGTGGTACAAGGCCGCCATGGCCAGCCCCGGTAAAGCGGTAAGGACCGCGGCGTATTACTACGAAAAGGATGCGGTAGCGCTGGTTGGTAGCGCCAGGGCCATGCTCGATGAAGCAGGCAAGGCCAAGGGCGTGTTTGTGGTAAGCGTATCGCTGACCAACCTCACCGAACTGGTCAAAAGCATCAAGCTCGGCGAAAGCGGCTATGTGATGCTCATCGAAGACGGCACAGTACTGGTCGATCCGCGTGATGCCGGGCACAGCTTCAAGCAGCTCAAGGATCTGGGTGAGCCTTACGCCAAACTGGCCGCCACTGCGCAAGGTTCAACCGAAGTGGAAATCAACGGCGTCCGGTACATGGCAAACGTGTGGACATCGCCGGGTCTGGGCTGGCGTTACGTGGGGTTGATTGAGTACAGCGAAGTCATGGCCGAGGCCACACGCATGACCTACGTGACGGTTGCGATCGTGGTGGTGCTGGTGCTGCTTTTTGCACTGCTGGCGGCGGCTTTCGCCAAGGTTATCGTCAAGCCCATCGGCCAGGTCAGCACCGGGCTTCAGTCAATTGCTGAAGGTGAGGGCGACCTGCGCCGTGATCTTGATGTGCAGGGCAAAGACGAAACCGCCGAGCTGGCAGGCTGGTTCAACAAGTTTCTCGCCGCAATACGCCAGTTGATCCAGAGCATCGGCGCGGCATCGACCAACCTGCAGGATGCTTCGCGTGTGAACAGCGAAGTGGCCACTAACATGAACCAGGCGGCTGGACGCCAGCGTGAGGCGGTGGAGTTGGTGTCCACGGCGTTCAATGAAATGGTCGCCACTGCTAATGAAGTGGCGCGCTCGTGCAGCGCTGCGGCCAATTCCGCCGAGAGTGGTCATCATCGTGTCGCCGAAGGTAAAGAGCAGATTGAGTTGACCACCGACAACGTCAATCGCCTGGGGCGCCGCTTGACCGAATCTTCACAGGCCATGGTGGAGCTGGAGGAGGGTAGTCGCAGTATCAACCAGATTCTGGGCACCATCCGCGCCATCGCCGAGCAGACCAACTTGCTGGCACTGAACGCGGCAATCGAAGCGGCACGGGCCGGTGACCAGGGGCGAGGGTTTGCGGTGGTCGCGGATGAAGTTCGAGCGCTGGCCAAGCGTACCTCGGATTCCACTGGGGAAATCGATCAGTTGCTCAGCGCGCTCGGTAGCAAGACTCAGGAAGTGTCGCAGAAGATGGAAAGTTGCCTGGAGCTGTCACGCGCCAGCGTTTCCTCCATTGGAAACGCACGTGAAAGCTTTGAAGGCATCCAGCTGTCGGTGAATGAAATCCGGGATCAGAACCTGCAGATATCCGCCGCCGCCGAAGAGCAACATAGCGTGGCCGAAGACATCAACAAGCATATCCAGCAGATCTACGACGAGGCGCAACTGGTCGAGAGCCTCGCCAGTTCTGCGCAGGAAGACTCGGGTCGGCTTTCGCATCTGTCCAATGAGCTGAACGGGCTGGTAGGGCGCTTCAAGTCGTAAGTACGTGAGGGCCGGGAGGCACTGACTAGCGTGCAGCTCTAGATTCGCAGTTGCGCCGGAAGTCGTTTAACCAATGCCAGTCAGTTATCACTGACTGGCATTTTTTTGGATAGAAATCTGCGAAGCAAGAGCCGTCGTTTTCAATAAACGACGTTCCAATCAGTGCCCGAACGTACCCCGTGCGGCTGACACGCCTGGCCACGGGGAAATCAGTCCGCCAGCATGCCCTAAGACTATCTAACTGATTCAAATACGTTTTTAGCGAAACCTGCGCTGAAAATAACCTGTTACGTACCGTTAATTAACCGTTAACCAACTTATCTTGGGCATTAAGTCATGGGCAGTATCCATATAGCCCGGTGCAACAGAAAATCCGACCGGGCCTGCACGGAGAGTAAAGACAAAGCGAGGCTATCCATGGCCTCAAAACAATAACAAAAGAATAAATGGCGAGGTACTTACGATGACGATGCATGACATTTGGGAATCAATTGTCGCGTTCTATGAACCGACTCTGGAAATAATGAGCTTGTGGGCCTGGGGTCTTCCTCTGTTCGTCTCAGTGCTTGCGGTGATGTTCATCATCTCGCAAAAGTGGCAGAGCCCCCTGACCCTCCGCTCTCTGGCCAATGCAGCCTTTCCCAAGGAGCAATACGACAACCCCTCATCTCGCGTGGATATGTGGAACGGTATCATCCTGTTGATGCTCGGTTTTCCCCTGGTAGGCGTCTTCGCCGTCAATGGCATCGCCATTGCTGACAATGTCGGCGCGTATTTCAACGCTGAATTCGGCGTCCGAACCCCCTTGATGACGTCAACCTGGCTGATCATCTCCGTTCAGTTTCTGACCTATTTCCTCAGTGTCGACTTCGTCGGGTACTGGATACATCGCTGGTGCCATACCAACGCACTGATGTGGCATCTTCACAAACCTCACCATACCGCCGAGACACTGACGCCCTGGACGCTATTTCGTCAGCACCCCATCGAGTTCTTTGGCCTCAATATCATCCCGGCGGTGGTCGGCGGGGCCTTCACCGGTCTGGTGCTTTATGCGACGGGCAGCCAAATCCACCCAGGCATGGTGGTTGCCGTTACCACAATGGCCTACATCTGCTTCTTTGTTATCGATGTGTTTTCTCACGTCCATCTACCGATCTCCTACGGGTGGATGAACCGCATCGTTTTGGCGCCTGTCATGCACAACCTCCACCACAGCATGGAACCCCATCACTGGGACAAGAACAATGCAGTCGTACTGACACTCTGGGACTGGATGTTCGGAACACTCTACTTGCCCAAGAAGGGCGAAAGCTGGCGTTGGGGGTGTAACGACGAAGAGTACGGTGCCAACAATCCGCACAATACCCTGAAGGGCTTCTATATCGATCCTTTCAAAACCCTCTGGCGTCACGTGAAGGACGGACAAAGCCCGAATCCGTGATGGTTTCGGAGCACTCGGGAAGCACCCAGGGTTTAAGCACACCAGGCAATCGCAGGCTCAATTGCGTTAAGGGAATCATCATGGCATTGAAAGACACGCTTCATTGGCGCTATGCAACTAAAAGCTACAACGACGACAAGGTCGCGCAAGAAAAAATTGATTCGATCCTGGAGGCCATACGCCTGGCCCCCAGCAGTTCGGGCCTGCAGCCTTTCAAGGTGTTAATCATCACTAACCCTGAGTTGAAGGCGCAATTGCAGCCGATTTGCGCCAATCAACAGCAAATCTCCACATCGTCACACTTGTTGATTTTTGCAGCCTGGGATGAGTACACACCTGAGCGGATCAATGCATTTTTTGAATACAGCAACGGGATACGTAACTTGCCTGCCAGTGTCACCGATGATTACCGGTTATCGCTGCTCGATTCTTTTGGCAGCATGAGCAAGGAGCAGCAGTATGTTCATGCGTCCAAACAGTGCTACATCGGCTTGGGATTCGCGTTGGTAGCGGCAGCCGAACTGGGCGTGGATGCAACACCCATGGAAGGGTTCGACAACCAGGCAGTGAACGCGCTGCTGAAGCTTCCCGAGCAGGGGTTGAACAGTTCCGTTCTCTTGGCCCTGGGCTACCGGGATACTGAAAGCGATTGGCTGGTAAAGCTCGAAAAGGTCCGGCGCGACAAGGCGCATATGTTCGTCGAGATTGCGTAGGGTCTACTCCGGATAATTTCAAACAACACAGGGTGTAATCAGCAGGGCAGATAAAATGTGCCTGCATGCCGGTTCAGGCGCCGTTGCCGAGACCCCATGCAGGCCATGCACGTTGCGCAAGGCATTCCCACACTCAGCTTCTATTGAACGGCCTCGTCTGCCTTGCCGGGGCTTGGTATGGCCTTGTCACTGGCAGGCGACGCCCGTCTCGTACGCCACATCTGACCGACGTCCAGCGGGCGTGCGATCAGCAGCTCTGCCGATACACTCGACGGACCAAATGTGCGCACTTCATACATCGCTTCGAAGGCGTCGCTATTGCCTAGCACGGTCTTCAAGCGACTCAGCTCGGCACTGTCCGATGCAATTTTCGCGGCCTCAATCAGTGCCGGATCCATAATGCCGGCAACGACGACGATGTGATTGCCTGCGGGTCCCGGAAAGCGAGCAAGGTACGCATAATCACGACGCATGATTCTGTCAGTGGAGGGTTCGGCCCAATCAGATTGAAATTTATCCCCGGTCGCTAGATCCACAAGGGTATCGCCGCTGGCCGACAGCGAAAATCCGGAGAGATCAAAAAACGGCTCCTGCAGATCACCGAGCGTGTCGAGTAAACCCACATAGACAATATCGTGATCACTCAGCATCTCATTGGTGAAACGTGAGGTTGTCACATGCTTGATCAGGCTCGAATTTCCCGACCTGATTGCGACCATGACGGGCATCACCGAAACCAGCGCTGATGCGAGCCCACTCGGCAAGTGATAGGCATTCATGTCGACATACTTTTGGCCGGGCACAGGCATCCGCTGTTTGTACTTATTGAGGTCCTCGCTGGAAGCGATGGTGGAATCAGCGACCATACGAACAATGGAGCCGTCAGCGCCTTGTTCACCGAATACATAAAAATCACCGGAAACGATGAGTAGCGGTGCCAGATTCTTCGCGATACCACTCCAGAGCGTGCTGTCGATCCGCGAATCACTGGGTGATTTGCCTGCCAACCAGAGCCAGCACAGTGCATTGAGCGTGAGGAAAAGCGCCGCGACGGCTAAATACCGCCAATCAAGGAAACGTCGGCGCACAGGGTCGGCGTAGTTGTCTTGCTCTTCGGGCACAACGACGACCAGACGATATTCACCACGTGGAAGGATAAGCCGCTCGCCACGCTCATCGACGGGCGCCGCATCGAGTTTTTTTCGCAACCGATGAATATGCACGCGAACCGTTGCATCAGCCGCGAGATCCACGCTGGCGGATCGACCAAACACGACGAGTGCAATCTCGATTTCTTTGGTTGCGGTCGCCGTCAGCGATCGTTCGAGGAGAAACTCGAAAAGACGAATGATCTGTTGCGATTTACCGAGCGCACCACTCTTCAAGAGTCTGTGCGCGTGCGCTGTGAGCCGATCTACCTGGTCAACTTCCTGCGACTTGTCCATTTCACACCCTGACTGCGCTCGTCGCCATTGAGGATAAGGCGATGAGCTCGACCTAAGCATAGGCGGCAGGTCGTCCGCATCCGTATCCCAAATTGGCACTTAGCCAAGCGCACAACCATTGGCGTTGCGAAAAAGAGGTCGGCGCACACTGGGTCAGCGGGTTTCCCGGCTTGCGCTTACCGCCGCGCAATATCCGAAAAGTAGAACTTGTCCAGCGTATGCCGCGACTCGGTGTACTCGAACTGCCGCCCGTCCTGCAAAAACGTCTGGTTACTCACCACGATCACATGGCTTTGCCCGTCAAGGTCCAGGTGCGCCTGGTCGTCCTTGCTGCGCGGCAGGGCTTCGATGGTGCGTTGGGCATAGCTGATCTGCAGCTGCAGCGTCTGCTCGATAAACGCGTAGATCGACTGCTCGGCAATCGAGCGGTCCAGGCCGGGGATCAGGTCGGCGACGAAGTGGTTGATGTCCAGGATCACCCGTTTGCCGCCAATGCGCCGTACCCGCTTGATCCGGGTGATCAGTGTGCCGGGTTCAGCCTCGATGTGCTGTTGCAATGAGCCTTCCAGCGGCACTTGGGTGAACTCGACCACTTCGGTGCGTATGTCATCGCCCAGGTCGGCGTGGGTTTCATGGAAGCTCACGATGCCACCCAGTTGAAACTCGATCGGGTTCGGCGACAACACAAAGGTGCCTTTGCCGTGGATCTTCTGCGCGAAACCGCGCTCCTGCAACTGCTCGATCGCTCGACGCACCGTGCCCCGGCTGGCCTGGTAGCTGTCCATCAGTTCGGTTTCGGAGGGAAGGCGCGTGCCGCGCTGCAGGCGTTCGGTGGTGATGCTGGCAAGCAGATCGGTATAGATCTGGTTGTATTTGCTCATGGGATGGCTCGATGCCCGGCTCTATGAAGGTGAACGGCGCTTTCAAGGCAGGAACCTTAGTGGCACCTGTGGGGTTTGTCCATTCGCCACTGGCGCAGGGGGTGGAAATGTCTGACGGACCATTTGCAAAAGTTAAACAAAATTGTAACTCGTATAGACGAGTTGTTGATTTCACTCGTACAGACGAGTAATTTGCCCTCTCGGCGTGCTGCCAATGACTGCCACCCATAAAAACAATCACAGTGGAAAACGAGCATGAGCCACGACTATTCGATGATTGCCCGCGAGATTCTCGAGAACCTCGGGGGGCGCGACAACCTTGAGCAAGCTGCCCACTGCGTGACGCGCCTGCGCCTGGCGCTCAAGGACCCCAGCCTGGTCAACAGCAGTGCGTTGAACCAGGTCGACCTGGTCAAGGGATCGTTCTTCACCGGCGGTTTGTTCCAGGTGGTGATCGGCCCCGGCGAAGTGGAAAAGGTCTACGCCGCCTTGCGCGACGTCACGGGGCTGGCGGCATCGACCATCGCCGATGTGAAGCGCAAGGGCGCCGACAAGACCAACCCGATGCAGCGCCTGGTGCGGGTGTTCTCCGATGTGTTCATGCCGATCCTGCCGGCGCTGATCATTGCCGGCCTGCTCATGGGCATCAACAACCTGATGGGCGCCAAGGGCATGTTCATCGAGGGCCAGACGCTGCTGGAGGCGTATCCGAACCTGGATGGCCTGTGGAGCCTGATCAACCTGATGGCCAACACCTCGTTTGTGTTCCTGCCGGCACTGGTGGGTTGGTCGGCGGCCAAGCGTTTTGGCGGCAGTGAAATCCTCGGCATCGTGCTGGGCCTGATGCTGGTTCACCCGGACCTGCTCAACGCCTGGAACTACGGCAAGGCAGTCGCCGGCCTCGACGGCCAGAGCCTGCCGTACTTCGATATTCTTGGCTGGTTCCAGATCGAGAAAGTGGGCTACCAGGGGCAGATCCTGCCAATCCTGATGGCGGCCTACGTCATGAGCGTGATCGAAAAATGGCTGCGGGCACGGGTGCCCAACGCCATCCAGCTGCTCGTGGTGCCTATCACCACCATCGTTGTGACCGGCGTGCTGGCCTTGGCCATTATTGGCCCGGTCACCCGGCACCTGGGCATCCTGATTACCGAGGGTGTGGTGACATTGTTCGACCTGGCACCGATGGTCGGCGGCGCGATTTTCGGCCTGCTCTATGCCCCACTGGTCATCACCGGCATGCACCACATGTTCCTCGCCGTGGACCTGCAGTTGATCTCGACCCAGGGCGGCACCTTTATCTGGCCGATGATCGTCATGTCCAACCTGGCCCAGGGCAGCGCCGCACTGGCTGTGTTCTACATGAGCCGCAATGCGCGGGACAAGAGCATGGCGTCGACGTCGGCGATTTCCGCCTACTTCGGTATCACTGAGCCGGCGATGTTCGGCGTGAACCTGCGTTTCAAGTTTCCATTCTATGCCGCGCTGCTGGGCTCGGCGCTGGGCAGCATTTTCCTGTCGCTGAACAAGGTGCAGGCGTCGGCCATCGGCGTCGGTGGCCTGCCTGGATTTATCTCGATCGTGCCGAGCGCCATTGCGATGTTTGTGATCGGCATGGTCGTGGCGATTGTCGTGCCCTTTGTTGTGACCTGTGTGTTGAGCATGAAGATTGTTCGGCCTGGATACAGGGTCGCCTGATCAATCGCCATCGGGGGCAAGCCCCCTCCCACATTTGAAATACATTCCACTGTGGGAGGGGGCTTGCCCCCGATGAGGCCCGCACGGCCAGCACCCAATTCTACTGAAGGAACCCACCATGCAAACCTGGCAACACTCGGTGATCTACCAGATCTACCCCAAAAGCTTCCACAGCCACGCGGGTAACGCCACCGGTGACCTGCTGGGCATCGTCGACAAGCTCGACTACCTGCAATGGCTGGGCATCGATTGCCTGTGGGTCACCCCGTTCCTGCGCTCACCGCAGCGCGACAACGGCTACGACATCAGCGACTACTACGCCATCGATCCCAGCTACGGGACCATGGCCGATTGCGACCTGTTGATCAGCGAAGCGGCCAAGCGCGGTATCAGGTTGATGCTCGATATCGTGGTCAACCACACCTCCGTCGAGCATGAGTGGTTTCGGCAGGCGCGCAGCAGCCTCGACAATCCCTACCGCGACTTCTACATCTGGCGCGACCAGCCCAACAGCTGGGAATCCAAGTTCGGCGGCTCGGCCTGGGAATACGAGGCGCAAACCGGCCAGTACTACCTGCACCTGTTCGACCACACCCAGGCCGACCTCAACTGGGACAACCCCAAGGTGCGCGCCGAAGTCTTCAAGATGATGCGCTTCTGGCGTGACAAGGGCGTGGGCGGCTTTCGCCTGGATGTGATCAACCTGATCTCCAAACCCGCGGATTTCCCCGACGACCACACCGATGGCCGGCGCTTCTACACCGACGGCCCCAACGTGCACGACTACCTGCAGCAAATGCACCGCGAAGTCTTCGAGGGCCATGACCTGATCAATGTCGGCGAAATGTCCTCCACCAGCCTGGAGCACTGCATTCGCTACTCCAATCCGGCGTCGAAAGAGCTGTCGATGACCTTCAACTTTCATCACCTGAAAGTCGATTACCCGAACCTGCAGAAGTGGGTGGAGGCCGAGTTCGATTTCCTGCAACTCAAGCAGATCTTCTCCGACTGGCAGTCGGGCATGCAGGCCGGTGGCGGCTGGAACGCGCTGTTCTGGTGTAACCACGACCAGCCCCGGGTGGTCTCGCGGTTTGGTGATGACGGCGTCCATCGCGTGGTGTCGGCCAAGATGCTCGCCACCGCACTGCACTTGCTCCAGGGCACGCCTTATGTGTACCAGGGTGAGGAACTGGGCATGACCAATCCGGGCTTCGACAGGATCGACCAATACCGTGATGTGGAGACCCTGAATATCTTTCGCCTCAAGCGCAATGCCGGTGAATCCGAGGCTTCGAGCATGGCCGCGATCATGCAGAAGTCTCGCGACAACGGCCGCACGCCGATGCAGTGGAACAGTCAGCCCGGCGCCGGTTTCAGCAGCGGCGAGCCGTGGATCGGCATCCCGGCCAATGCGGCGCAGATCAACGTCGAGCGCCAACGGGATGATCCTGACTCGGTGCTGCATCACTACCGCGCGCTGATCGCCTTGCGTCGCCGTGAACCCCTGATCCAGGAAGGCATTTACCGCGAACTGCTGCAAGGCCATCCCCAGGTCTGGGCGTACCTGCGCGAAGGCCGGGGCGAGCGCTTGCTGGTGGTCAACAACTTCTACGGCACGCCATGTGAAATCCAGTTGCCCGATCAGCTCATCAACGCCGCGAGCGAGCAACGCCTGCTGATCAGCAACTACCCCGACTGCCCGGTGCGCACCCGCGCGGTGGCGCTGCGCCCTTACGAATCGTTTGTGCTGCACCTGACTGGTTGAAATGCCGCCTGTAGGAGCGAGCTTGCTCGCGAAGATCGTCAACGATAACGCGCCC
Source organism: Pseudomonas sp. 24 E 13 (assembly GCF_900004715.1). Classification (NCBI taxonomy): domain Bacteria; kingdom Pseudomonadati; phylum Pseudomonadota; class Gammaproteobacteria; order Pseudomonadales; family Pseudomonadaceae; genus Pseudomonas; species Pseudomonas sp. 24 E 13. The sequence goes on along the minus strand of NZ_CVTO01000052.1, from coordinate 14,714 downwards.
TTCCAGGTGCAGCGCGGAGCCTGGAAGTGCTTCGCAAGCAAGCCCGCTCCTACAGGCGATCGCGTCACGCAAGACAGTAAGAAAAACAATAAAAATATCGGAGTGCTTTATGAAAACAACAATAAAGCTGGGCCTCGTTGCATCCTGCCTGAGCCTGCCCTTTGGTGCTCAAGCCCTGGAGTTTGGCGGTTACCTGCGCAGCGGCGCCGGCACCTCTACCGGCAGCGGCAAGCAGCAGTGCTTCCAATTGCCGGGCGCGCAAACCAAATACCGCCTGGGCAACGAATGCGAGCAGTACGGCGAACTTGAGTTGCGCCAGGACCTGCTGACCTTCGACGATGGCTCGGTGCTCAGCGTCGATGCCATGGCGTCGCTCTATAACAAGTACGACCGCGCCCTCAAATTCCAGGGCGAGGACAACGGCTCTGCGCGTATGCCGCAGATGTATGCGCAATGGTCCAACCTGCCCAGCCTCAATGGCGGTTCGCTGTGGGCCGGGCGGCGTTACTACAAGCGTAACGACATCCATATCTCCGACTTCTACTACTGGAACCAGAGCGCCACCGGTGGCGGGATCGAGGATGTGTTGATCGGCGGCTTGAAATACAGCTACGCGCTGTCACGCAAAGACAACCTCTACCAGAAGGAATACGCCACCCGGCATGACTTCAACGTGGCCGGTTTCAACACCAACCCTGGCGGCGAACTGGAGCTTGGTTTGAGCTACATCCAAAAGGCTGGCGGGCGTGACACCAACAGCGGCTGGGCGTTGACCGCGCAGCATGTGCAAAGCGCGTTCCTGGGCGGCAAGAACAAATTCGCGTTGCAGTATGGCGAAGGTCCTGGCACCGGCCTGGGCTACACCGGCAATACGCGGTTGGACAACAGCAGCAAAAGCTACCGTGCCGTGGAGTTTTTCGACTGGCAACTGACCCCGCGTTTTGGCGGGCAGGTGCAGGCGGTGTACCAGAAGGATGTGCGGCCCGGGCGTCAGGACCTGAACTGGCTGTCGCTCGGCGTGCGCCCGGCGTATGCCATCAGCGAGCAATTCAAACTGGTCACCGAGCTGGGGCACGATCAGGTCGAGGCCACGGGCGGTACGCGCAAGCTGAGCAAATTCACCTTCGCGCCGACCTGGTCGCCCAAGGGCCCGGAATTCTGGGCACGGCCGGAAGTGCGCTTGTACTACACCTATGCCACTTGGAACCAGGCGGCCAAGCGCGCGGCGAATGAGCTGGCGGCAGGTTCGGCGTTGTCCGACACCGGTGCCTACGGCACGGCGCGGCATGGGTCGAACATGGGGGTGCAAGTTGAATACTGGTGGAAATGACCCGCGACTTTAATGTGGAAGCAGGCTTGCCCGTGATGCGGTGTCACCGTCAACGCATGCATTGACTGGTCCGCCGTCATCGGGGGCAAGCCCCCTCCCACATTTGATCTGCGCAATCCCAGGATTCGTATCCACTCAATGAATGTTAAAGACAACACTACAGGTGAAGCCATGAACCCCTCTCAACCCCTGGAACTGCTGGCACCCCTGTCCGGAATGCTGCTGGCGCTGGATCAGGTGCCGGACCCGGTATTTTCCAGCCGCATGATCGGTGATGGTGTGTGCATCGATCCCACCTCGCAGACCCTCTGTGCACCGCTCGCCGGAGTGATCAGCAATATCCAGGACAGCGGCCATGCGGTCAGCGTCACCGACGACAACGGCGTACAGGTGCTGATGCATATCGGCCTGGACACCGTGAGCCTGGCAGGCAAGGGCTTTACCCGCCTGGTCGAAGAGGGCCAGCGGGTGACGGCCGGCCAGCCGTTGATCGAGTTCGACGCCGACTATGTGGCGCTCAATGCGCGCAGTCTGTTGACCTTGATGCTGGTGGTCAGTGGCGAGCCGTTTGTGGTGCTGGCGGCGCAGGCCGACATGGTTGAAGAGGGCCGACCGGTGCTGCGACTGTCGCCCGGCGAGGCAGCGGCAGACGCGAATGAGCAGCAGGGCTCGGCGCTGTTCTCCAAACCGCTGACCTTGCTCAATGCCCACGGCTTGCACGCTCGCCCTGCGGCGGTGCTGGCCCAGGCGGCCAAAGGCTTCAGTTCGAGCCTCTACCTGCACAAGCAGACCCAGAGCGCCAACGCCAAGTCGTTGGTGGCGATCATGGCGCTGCAAACCGTGCAGGGCGACACCTTGCAGGTGAGCGCGGCGGGGGAGGACGCGCAGGCCGCGATCCGGGCGTTGACGGCGTTGTTGGCCGAGGGGTGTGGCGAAACGGTGGTGGCTACGACCGAGCCGGTCGAGCCTGTCGCGCCGGTGTCGTCGGCCACGCTGCTGCGCGGCGTATGTGCATCACCGGGCTCGGCGTTCGGCCAGGTGGTCCAAGTGGCTGAACCTGAGTTGGTAGTCAATGAAGTCGGCGCAGGCGAAGCCACCGAGCGCGATGCATTGACGCGTGGCCTGCTGGCGGCCAATGAGGCGTTGCAACGCTTGCAGGCCGGCGCCGCCGGCAGTGCCCAGGCGGATATCTTCCGCGCCCATCAGGAGCTGCTTGAAGACCCGACGCTGCTTGAGCAGGCCCACCTGTTGCTGGCCAAGGGCAAGAGCGCAGCATTCGCCTGGAACAGCGCCACCGCCGCCACGGCTAAATTGTTCCAGGGCCTGGGCAATACGTTGCTCGCCGAGCGAGCGGCAGACCTGTCCGACGTCGGCCGGCGCGTGCTTAAACTGATCCTGGGTGTCGAGGATCGTGCCTGGGCGCTGCCGGAGCAGGCGATCCTGATCGCCGAGCAACTGACCCCCTCGCAAACGGCGAATCTCGATACCCGCAAGGTGATGGGATTTGTCACGGTGGGCGGCGGGGCTACCAGTCACGTCGCAATCCTCGCCCGTGCGCTGGGCATACCCGCCCTCTGCGGTGCGCCTGCTGACATATTGACGTTGGCCGAGGGTACGCACGTGCTGCTTGACGCCGACAAGGGCGAACTGCACCTGGCGCCGGATCAGGTCGACATTGACCACTTGCAGGCGGCCCGTGCGCGGCAGGGGTTGCGACGTCAGCGCGAAGTGGCCGAGGCCGCCCAGGCTGCCGTCACCCGCGACGGCCGTCACGTCGACGTCACGGCCAACGTCGCCTCGTTGCAGGAAGTGGAGCAGTCCCTGGCCCTGGGCGGCGAGGGCGTCGGTCTGCTGCGTTCGGAATTCCTCTACCTGGACCGCAACCGCGCGCCCAGCCCCGCCGAGCAGGCCGGCACCTATCGTGCGATTGCCCGTGCCCTGGGCACCGAGCGCAATCTGGTGGTGCGCACCCTGGATGTCGGCGGCGACAAACCGCTGGCCTATGTACCGATGGAAGCCGAAACCAACCCGTTCCTGGGCTTGCGCGGCATTCGCCTGTGCCTGGAGCGGCCGGAACTGTTGCGCGAACAGTTTCGCGCAATCCTTGCCTGCGCCGGGCTGGCGCGGCTGCACATCATGTTGCCGATGGTCAGCCTGCTCTCGGAACTGCACCTGGCGCGCAAGGTGCTCGAGGAGGAAGCGCGGGCACTCGGGCTCAGCGAGTTGCCAAAGCTGGGCATCATGATTGAAGTGCCGTCCGCCGCGTTGATGGCGGATGTGTTCGCGCCCCATGTGGATTTCTTTTCCATCGGTACCAATGACCTGACCCAATACACCCTGGCCATGGACCGCGACCACCCCCGCCTGGCGAGCCAGGCCGACAGTTTTCACCCGGCGGTGCTGCGCCTGATCGCGGCCACGGTCAAGGCCGCCCATGCCCATGGCAAGTGGGTGGGCGTCTGCGGTGCACTGGCCTCCGAAACCCTGGCGGTGCCGGTGCTGATCGGGCTGGGTGTGGATGAACTGTCGGTCAGCGTGCCGTTGATCCCGAGCATCAAGGCCACCGTGCGTGAACTGGACCTGGCCGACTGCCAGATCATCGCCCGTCAGGTGCTGGGCCTGGAAGAAGCCGGCCAGGTGCGTGAGGCCTTGCGCCTGTACCACGCCGCCACCGTTGAAACCTCATCTGTCGTGGAGCATTGAGCATGTTCGAGAAATTGCAGCAGGCGTTCTGGAAAGCCCTGACGCCGGATCTGATTGCGGAAACGGTCGCGGCGCCGGCGGGGGAGAACCTGTTACCGGTCGATGTGTTGAGTGCATTGGGCGGCGAGGCCAACCTCACGTCGCAACAACGCGTGGCGTTGACGCGGGTGCGGGTGCAGTTGAAAGAGGCGGGGCGGTTGGATGAACAGGCGTTGAAGGCAGCCGGTGTACCTGCGGTGATGGTATTGACGGGTGGGGTGGTCCATCTGCTGACCGGTCTCCAAGCCGAATCCTAGCGCAGATCCAAATGTGGGAGGGGGCTTGCCCCCGATAGCAGAGTGTCAGTCACTACATAAGGTGACTGATCCACCGCCATCGGGGGCAAGCCCCCTCCCACATTGATTCACGGCGTTCTTATAACTGCGGGGTCTCTTCCGGCGGCTTGGTCTTGTCCACACCCGGCACATGCAGGTTGCCTTCCACCACCTGGTTACCTTCCAGCTGCGGCTGGGTCACCCAGGTCAGAATGTCGTAGTAGCGTCGGATGTTCGCCACAAAATGCACCGGCTCGCCGCCCCGGGCATAACCGTAGCGGGTCTTGCTGTACCACTGCTTCTGCGACAGGCGCGGCAGCATTTTCTTCACATCCAGCCATTTATTCGGGTTCAGGCCTTCCTTCTTGGCCAGAAGGCGCGCGTCGTCCAGGTGACCGGTGCCGACGTTGTAGGCGGCGAGGGCAAACCAGGTACGGTCGGGCTCGGCGATCTTGTCGTCCAGCTCGTCCTTGATCTTGGCCAGGTACTTGGCGCCGCCCATGATGCTTTGTTTGGCGTCCAGGCGATTGGACACGCCCATCGCCTGGGCGGTGTTCTGGGTCAGCATCATCAGGCCGCGCACGCCGGTCTTGGACGTCACCGCCGGCTGCCACAGCGATTCCTGGTAGCCGATGGCCGCCAACAGTCGCCAGTCGACCTTTTCTTCCTTGGCGTAGGCGCGAAAGTGCTTTTCGTACTTGGGCAGGCGCTGTTGCAAATGCTGGGCGAAAGTATAGGCGCCGACATAGCCCAGTACATCGACGTGCCCGTAATAGCGATCTTTCAGACGCTGGAGGGTGCCGTTCTTCTCGACCTTGTCCAGGTAGCTGTTGATCTCGTTGAGCAGGCTGTTGTCAACGCCGGCGGCCACGGCCCAGCTTTGGTTGCTGGCATTGCCGAGGTCGAATGCGACCCGCACGTTGGGGAAGTACACCTGGTTCATGGCGACTTCATTGGAGTCCACCAGGGTCAGGTCGATTTGCCCTTCGTCCACCATGCGTAGCAAGTCGACTACTTCAACGGCGTCGGACTCTTCGTATTCGATGGCAGGATTCTGCTTTTTAAGCGCCGCCAACTGCTCGGCGTGGGTGCTGCCCTTGAGCACCATGATCTTCTTGCCGACCAGGTCCGCCGCATTCGTCGGCCGTGACTGGCCGTTGCGGTAGATGATCTGCGGCGTCACTTCGAGGTACGGGTGGGAAAAACGCACCTGCTGCTGGCGCTGTTCGCTGCTGACCAGGCCGGCAGCGGCGAGCACCGGGCCGTTGGGCTTGCCCAACTGGCCGAACAGGTCATCGAGGTTATCGGCGGTTTCGATTTCCAGCTTGACGCCCAGGTCATCGGCAAAGCGCTTGACCAGTTCGTATTCGAAACCGGTTTCACCGTTGCGATCCTGGAAATACGTGGCAGGACTGTTCCGGGTAACCACCCGCAATACGCCATCCTCCTTGATTCGCTCGAGCGTGCTGGGTTTATCAACACAGGCGCTGAGCATCAGGAAGAGTCCGGTTGCAATGAGCCATTTGGCGCATCGCGGGCGCAAAGCAGTTGGGGAGAACATCTGCGCAGTATACGCAAACGGCCCACGGCGCCATATCTCGACAGCGGCACACTTGTCTGCTAGTCGCTGCAAAACTGTGCTGTATCCCGCAGAAACGTGGCCTGGCGCGTAATTGTGACGGTTAAAATATCTGCGCCCGAGGCCATGGATTGTCCCTGGGCACCGCGCAAACCGTGCCAACTGACGTTCGGCAGCGGCCAGCGGTAGCGTTTCGGGTGCCGTGGGCGAAGGTTTACGCTAGAATGCACGGCCTCAAAGCACACCCCTTCCCGAGGCTGTCCCGAAGATGTTGATCCTGCGCGGCGCTCCTGCCCTTTCTGCCTTTCGCCACAGCAAACTCCTTGAGCAACTGAGCCAGAAGGTTCCAGCTGTTACAGGCCTGTATGCTGAATTTGCTCACTTCGCCGACGTAACCGGCGTCTTGACCGCCGACGAACAGCAAGTGCTCGCACGCCTTCTGAAGTACGGCCCAAGCGTTCCCGTCCAAGAGCCGACCGGCCGCTTGTTTCTGGTTCTGCCGCGGTTCGGCACCATCTCGCCGTGGTCGAGCAAGGCCAGCGACATCGCCCGCAACTGCGGCCTGGATAAAATCCAGCGCCTGGAGCGTGGTATCGCGTTCTACGTGGCCGGCCAGTTCAGCGACGCCGACGCCGAGCTGATCGCCAGCAGCCTGCACGACCGCATGACCCAGATCATCGTCAGCCAGCTGGAACAGGCTGCCGGCCTGTTCAGCCACGCCGAGCCCAAGCCGCTCACTGCGATTGACGTGCTTGGCGGTGGCCGCGCCGCACTCGAGAAGGCCAACACCGAACTGGGCCTGGCCCTGGCCGAAGACGAGATCGACTACCTGGTCAACGCCTTCAACGGCTTGAAGCGCAACCCCCACGACATCGAACTGATGATGTTCGCCCAGGCCAACTCCGAGCACTGCCGTCACAAGATCTTCAACGCCAGTTGGGACATCGACGGCCAGAGCCAGGAAAAAAGCCTGTTCGGCATGATCAAGAACACCTACGTGATGCACAGCGAAGGTGTTCTGTCGGCCTATAAGGACAACGCCTCGGTGATCGTCGGCTCCGTCGCCGGGCGCTTCTTCCCGGACCCGGAAACCCGCCAATACGGCGCGGTGCAGGAGCCGGTGCACATCCTGATGAAGGTTGAAACCCACAACCACCCGACCGCGATTGCCCCGTTCCCTGGCGCAGCCACCGGTTCGGGCGGCGAAATTCGCGATGAAGGCGCCACCGGCCGTGGCGCCAAGCCCAAGGCGGGCCTCACCGGTTTCACCGTATCGAACCTGCAGATCCCGGGCTTCGAACAGCCGTGGGAAGTGCCGTACGGCAAGCCTGAGCGCATCGTCACCGCGCTGGACATCATGATCGAAGGCCCGCTGGGCGGCGCCGCGTTCAACAACGAATTCGGGCGCCCGGCGCTGACCGGTTATTTCCGTACCTTCGAACAATCCATCACCACCCCCCGTGGCGATGAAGTGCGCGGCTACCACAAGCCGATCATGTTGGCCGGCGGCATGGGCAACATCCGTGAAGAACACGTCAAGAAGGGCGAGATTCTGGTCGGTTCCAAGCTGATCGTACTCGGCGGCCCGGCCATGCTGATCGGCCTGGGCGGCGGCGCAGCGTCCTCCATGGCCACTGGTACCAGCTCGGCGGACCTCGACTTCGCTTCCGTCCAGCGCGAAAACCCCGAGATGGAACGCCGCTGCCAGGAAGTCATCGACCGTTGCTGGCAGTTGGGCGACAAGAACCCGATCAGCTTCATCCACGACGTCGGTGCTGGCGGTTTGTCCAACGCCTTCCCGGAACTGGTCAACGATGGCGAGCGTGGTGGCCGTTTCGAACTGCGCAATATTCCAAACGACGAGCCGGGCATGGCCCCGCACGAAATCTGGAGCAATGAATCCCAGGAACGCTACGTGCTGGCCGTCGGCCCTGAAGATTTTGCGCGCTTCCAGGCCATCTGCGAACGTGAGCGCTGCCCGTTTGCCGTGGTCGGCGAAGCCACGGCCGAGCCGCAGCTTACTGTTACAGATAGCCACTTCGGCAACAGCCCGGTGGACATGCCGCTGGAAGTACTGCTGGGCAAAGCCCCGCGTATGCACCGCTCCGCCGTGCGTGAAGCCGAGCTGGGCGATGACTTCGACCCAAGCACGCTGGAACTGGCCGACAGTATCGAGCGCGTGCTGCACCACCCCGCCGTGGCGAGCAAAAGCTTTTTGATCACCATCGGCGACCGCACCATCACCGGCCTCGTGGCCCGTGACCAAATGGTCGGCCCGTGGCAGGTTCCGGTGGCTGACGTTGCCGTCACCGCCACCAGCTTCGACGTGTACACCGGTGAAGCCATGGCCATGGGCGAGCGCACGCCGCTGGCCCTGCTGGACGCTCCGGCGTCGGGCCGCATGGCCATTGGTGAAACCCTCACCAACATCGCGGCCTCGCGTATCGGCAAGCTGTCCGACATCAAACTGTCGGCCAACTGGATGTCCGCTGCCGGTCACCCGGGTGAAGATGCACGCCTGTACGACACGGTTAAAGCGGTCGGCATGGAGCTGTGCCCTGAGCTGGGTATTACCATTCCGGTGGGCAAGGACTCCATGTCCATGGCCACCCGCTGGAACGAAGACGGCACCGACAAGAGCGTCACCTCGCCACTGTCGTTGATCGTGACCGGTTTTGCGCCGGTCACCGACATCCGCCAGACCCTGACCCCGCAACTGCGCATGGACAAGGGCACCACCGATCTGATCCTGATCGACCTGGGCCGTGGCCAGAACCGCATGGGCGCCTCGATCCTGGCGCAGACTCACGGCAAGCTCGGCAAACACGCCCCGGATGTCGACGACGCCGAAGACCTCAAGGCCTTCTTCGCCGTGATCCAGGGCCTGAATGCCGACGGTCACCTGCTGGCTTACCACGACCGTTCCGACGGTGGTTTGCTGACCAGCGTCGTAGAAATGGCCTTCGCCGGTCACTGCGGCCTGAACATCGTGCTCGACAGCGTTGCCGAGGATGCCGCCGAGATCAACGGCATCCTGTTCAACGAAGAGTTGGGTGCGGTGATTCAAGTGCGCCAGGACGCTACCCCGGACGTGCTCGCACAGTTCAGCGCTGCCGGTCTTGCCGAGTGCGTGGCGGTGATTGGCCAGCCGATCAACAACGGCGAAGTCACTATCTCGTTCAACGGTGACACGGTCTTTACCGGTCAGCGCCGCTTGCTGCAGCGCCAGTGGGCCGAGACCAGCTACCAGGTCCAGCGCCTGCGCGACAACGTCGACTGCGCCGAGCAGGAATTCGACGCGATCCTGGAAGAAGACAACCCGGGCCTGAGCACCATGCTCAGCTTCGACGTCAACCAGGACATCGCCGCGCCCTACATCAGGAAGGGTATTCGCCCACAGGTTGCCGTGCTGCGTGAGCAGGGCGTCAACGGCCAGGTGGAAATGGCGGCGGCGTTCGACCGTGCCGGGTTCAATGCGATCGACGTGCACATGAGCGACATCCTCGCCGGTCGCGTTGACCTCAATGAGTTCAAAGGTCTCGTAGCTTGCGGTGGTTTCTCCTACGGCGACGTGCTGGGTGCCGGTGAAGGCTGGGCCAAGTCGGCGCTGTTCAACAGCCGCGCCCGCGACGCGTTCCAGGGGTTCTTCGAGCGTAACGACAGCTTCACCCTGGGCGTGTGCAACGGTTGCCAGATGATGTCCAACCTCAGCGAACTGATCCCGGGCAGCGAGTTCTGGCCGCACTTTGTGCGTAACCGTTCCGAGCAGTTCGAAGCCCGTGTCGCCATGGTGCAGGTGCAGGAATCCAACTCGATCTTCCTGCAGGGCATGGCCGGTTCGCGTATGCCGATCGCCATCGCCCACGGTGAAGGCCATGCCGAGTTCGCCAGCGAAGAAGCCCTGCTCGAAGCCGACCTGTCCGGCACCGTGGCCCTGCGTTTCGTCGACAACCACGGCAAGGTCACCGAAAGCTACCCGGCCAACCCGAACGGCTCGCCGCGCGGCATCACCGGCCTCACCAGCCGCGACGGTCGCGTCACCATCATGATGCCGCACCCGGAGCGCGTATTCCGCGCCGTGCAAAACTCGTGGCGCCCGGAAGAGTGGAACGAAGACGGCGCCTGGATGCGCATGTTCCGCAACGCCCGTGTGTGGGTGAACTAAGGCGGTGTACAAGCTCGCCTTCTTCGTACCCGACAGCCACGTGGAGACGGTGAAAACCGCCGTCTTCGCAGCCGGCGGCGGGCGCATCGGCGACTACGACAGCTGCGCCTGGCAAGTGCTGGGCCAGGGCCAATTCCGCGCGTTGGACGGCAGTCAGCCGTTCATCGGGCAAGTGGGCCAGGTTGAAGTGGTTGAGGAGTGGAAGGTTGAGCTGGTGGTGGCGGATGCGTTGATCGTGGCGGTTGTGGCTGCGTTGAAACTGAGCCATCCGTATGAGACACCGGCGTATGAGGTGTGGCAGTTGGCGGAGTTTTGATTCGCACGCTGCATAAACAAGAAACCCGCTGGGCCAGTTTGGTCAGCGGGTTTTTTGTTGCCTTTCAAGGCCTCATCGGGGGCAAGCCCCCTCCCACATTCAACTGCATTCCAACGATGAAACTCGCTCCACTGTGGGAGGGGGCTTGCCCCCGATGGCGTCTGCCCAGGCGCCTCAGACCTTTCCGACAAGCCTTTCAGGTTGCCCGTCGGAACCTGTCTCAATAGCCTCCCTGCGACTATCTCGATTGTCGACGGCCCCCAGCGTGATGCAGTGCTGGGGATTCATCGGATGGTGGAGGGCATTCAGTTGATGGGGGATCGAGTGCCGGATCTTCACGAAGTGTCAGCAGCCCCCGCCAACTGATCATTCCCGCGCGGAACATGGCAACGATCAATCCACGCTTGACGCCATTTCTTTCACATGACACTGTATAAATGTACAGTTTGTGGGGCCGCGGTAACTTGCCACGTTCGGTAGGTTGCGCCGCCGCTCATCCCACTGTGCACATGACCAGGACGGTCATGTTTCATTCTTGACCCGATCATCGGGTCCCATGTTGAAAGAGAGGGAACTCCTATGTCTTATCCAGAAAGTAAACTCACCGGCATGACCGGCTTCGCCAAAGCCGCTAAGGTCACTGGCGGCTGGTCCGGTCCGGTTGTCAGCATTACCAACCTGGATCAGCTCAAAACCAATATTGCCGATGCCACACCCCGCGTGCTGGTGATCAACAGCAATATCTCGGCGTCCAGTTTGACCAAGGTCTCCATGGGTTCAAATAAAACCCTGGTCGGCTCGTTCCAGAACCGCACGCTCAACAACATTCACTTGCGTGCGACACCTGAGTCGCAAAACATCATTTTTCAGAACATCGTTTTCCAGCACTCGGCGGGTATCAAGGCCAATGATGATATCCAGCTGTACCTCAACTACGGCAGCAAGTACTGGATCGATCACTGCTCCTTTGTCGGCCATGACTGGTCCGCCAACGATGGCAGCCTCGACAAGCTGTTATACATCGGCGACAAGGCCGACTACGCGACCATCAGTAACTGTTTTTTCGGCAATCACAAGTATGGCCTGATCCTGGGCCATCCGAGCGATGACAACAACACAGCCTTCAATGGCTTCCCACGGCTGACTATTTGCCATAATCGTTTCGAGAATATGGAAGTGCGCGCACCGGGGTTGATGCGTTATGGCTACTTCCATGTCTATAACAACTACATCAACAAGTTTCATCTCGGTTTTACACTGGCGCAAAACGCCAACATTCTTTCCGAGAGCAACAACTTTGGCGAAGGCAGCGCAAGCAACGGCATGTTGGATGATAAAGGCAACGGTACGTTTACCGATATTGGCAGCGTGCCTGCTATCACGAATCAGAAGTCGCCCAAAGCACAGTGGACCGCTTCGTCCAATTACACCTACACGTTGAGGACCGCCGCGCAGGCAAAGGATTTCACCGTCAAGAATGCGGGGGCCCAGTCGGTAAGCCTGGTGTTCGGTGGCTAAAGCCTGGCGGATTCTTGATCGGCTGACTGCATAAACAAGAAATCCGCCGGGCCAGTTTGGCCGGCGGGTTTTTTGTTGGCTGCAAGGGCCTCATCGGGGGCAAGCCCCCTCCCACATTCAACTGCATTCCAACGATGAAACTCGGTCCACTGTGGGAGGGGGCTTGCCCCCGATGGCGTCCGCCCAGGCGCCTCAGACATTTCCGACAAGCCTTTCAGGTTGTCTGTCGGAACTCGCACAACTAACCTTCTCGAGTCGCTGCCAATTCAGTGACCGGGACTGCAAGCCCGCCGAAATAATATTAGAAGCTCGGAAGCGCCGCTATAATCGTGGCGCTTTTCATGGTCATCGTTTTCTGGTGGCTGTGCGCGGGAGACCTTTGGGTCTGCCGAGGTGCTTCTGACTCGGTCTTGCAGGCCCGCGCACAGCTGCCACCCATCATCTGCAAGTGATGCTGGCAGCTCCTATTTTTCAGGAGGTTTACCATGATCAAAGACAGCCCAAACCCCCCATCTGATTCTCCGCCCACCGACCAAATCTTCACCGTCCTGACCCACCTGAACAGCGAAACCCTGCTCGCCAACGCCTCTCAAGACCTGGCATCCGTGCAGGCACTGGCGGGTAATCTGGCTTTTGATGTTGACGGCCCCCAGCGTGATGCAGTGCTGGGGATTCATCGTATGGTGGAAGGGATCCAGCTGATGGTGGATCGAGTGCTGGATCTTCACGAAGTGTCAACAGCCACCGCCAACTGATCGTTCCACGCTCCGCGTGGGAATGCATCCTGTGACGCTCTGCGTCACCCTTGCGCACGGCGGGACGCGGAGCGTCCGGGGCGGCATTCCCACGCGGAGCGTGGGAACGATCGATCAGGCGTTGATTGGGCGGGCAACCAACCGCTCCAGCGCCTCACCCAACCCGGTGGCCTTGTCACCCATCAGCAGATGCCAGACACCGCTTTCCAACTGGCTCATACCCTGGCAACCCAGTGCAGTGAGATCTGCTTCAGACAAGCCCGAATCATCCCTCAGTTCCACCCGCAGCCGGGTCATCGCTACCGCTTCCAGCTGGCGCACATTCCCCCGGCCACCCAGCGCATTCAGCCATTGCTCGGCTTCTTGCACATTCACTGCAACCGGCTTATCCACAGGCGCAACCGCTACAGGCGCTGCGGCAACAAACCCCGGCATCGCCAAGCGAATTTCATCAGCAATGCTATCGGCCATCGGCCCAACCACCACCTGCAAACTTCCCCCATTCCCCGGCCGCACTACAGCCATGGCGCCCAGTGCTTTCAGTTCAGCATCCACCGCCTTGTTGCGATCAACCATGTCCAACCGCAGCCGCGTGGTGCATGCACCCACACTCAGCAAATTCTCTGCACCACCCAGCGCCTGGATATAAGCCGTCGCACGCTGGTTATCACTCATCGCTTCGGCCTGCACCACCTGGATATCTTCCCGGCCCGGTGTCTTGAGGTTGAAGCGGCGAATGCAGTAGTTGAACACCGTGTAGTAGATCACCGAGTAGGCCAGGCCTACCGGTACCACCAGCCAGCCGTTGGTGGACTTGCCCCAGCCCAGCACCATGTCGATAAAGCCACCGGAGAAGGTAAAGCCGAGGTGGATATTGAGCAGGTTGGTCACGGCCATCGACAGGCCGGTGAGCAGTGCATGCAGCAAGTAGAGGAACGGCGCCAGGAACATGAAGGCAAATTCAATCGGCTCGGTCACCCCGGTCAGGAACGAGGTCAGCGCCATCGACAGGAAAATCCCGCCCATCACTTTACGGCGCTCCGGCAGCGCGTTGCGGTACATCGCCAGGCACGCGGCGGGCAGGCCGAACAGCATCACCGGGAACATGCCGGTCATGAATTGGCCGCCTTTGGGGTCGCCGGCGAAGTAGCGGGTCAGGTCGCCGGTCACCACCGCGCCGGTTGCCGGGTCGGTGAAGGTGCCGAACACGAACCACGCCATATTGTTGAGGATGTGGTGCAGGCCGGTGACGATCAGCAGGCGGTTGAACACGCCAAACACGAACGCACCCAGGCTGCCGCTTTCCATCAGCAATACGCCGAAGCTGTTGATGCCGTGCTGGATCGGCGGCCAGATCAGGCCGAAGATCACGCCCAGGCCCACCGCCGAAAAGCCGGTGACAATCGGCACAAACCGTCGCCCGCCAAAGAACGCCAGGTACTCCGGCAACTTGATGTCCTTGAAGCGGTTGTACAACGCGCCCGCCATCAGGCCACTGGCAATACCGGCGAGCATGCCCATGTTGATGGAGGTGTCCATCACCTTGAGCGTGGAGATCATCACCAGATAGCCGATCGCCCCCGCCAGGCCGGCCGTGCCGTTGTTGTCGCGGGCAAAACCGACGGCGATGCCGATGGCGAAGATCAGCGCCAGGTTGGCGAAGATCGCCTGCCCGGCATCATGCATCACCGCGATGTTGAGCAAGTCCGTGTCGCCCAGGCGCAGCAGCAGGCCGGCGATTGGCAGGATCGCAATCGGCAGCATCAGGGCGCGGCCCAGGCGTTGCAGGCCTTCGATAAAGTGTTGGTACATGGCGTGTCTCCCTATTCTTGTTGTTTTCAGCTCAGCGGCCAGTGGTGTTGACAGGCGTGGCGAACGGCCTTGGCACTGCTCAGGTCGAGCAGCTCAAGGCTCAGTTGCCGGCATTGCGCCGCGTCCAGGTGGCGGACGCGGTCCTTGATTTCTCCGATCTGCGGCGGGCTTACCGACAGCTCGCTGACCCCCAGGCCGACCAGCACCGGCGTGGCCAGCGGG
>NZ_CVTO01000022.1:0-5817 GCF_900004715.1 Pseudomonas sp. 24 E 13 | reverse complement strand
TGAACGTCGCCGGGTCGGCATCCAACTCCTCGCCGATAATCTGCGCCATGGCGGTGTGCGTGCCTTGGCCGCCTTCCATGAAGGGGCTGAGCAGGCGCACGCTGCCGTCCGGGCGGATCTCCAGGAACGCCGGCACCTGGGTGCCGCGTTCGGCGCCGGCGCCGGTGGCGGCCTGCACCCGGGATGTGCCCAGCGGCAGGCCAAAGCCGATCACCAGTGCACCGACGGCGGTACTCGCCAGGAAGCGCCGACGCGACAGGTTGATCGGTGCATCGAGGGACACGCCCGGAATCAGGTCAGGTGTGTTCATCAAGCGGTCTCCTTCCCGGCGGCCAGGTCATCCATGGCGGCATGGATGGCGTTGTAGGTGCCGCAGCGGCACAGGTTGACCATCGCCGCGTCGATCTGCGCCTTCGAGGGCGCCGGGGTGTGCTTGAGCAGCGCGGTGGCCGCCATCACCTGCCCGGACTGGCAATAACCACATTGCGCCACCTGGCGCTCGACCCAGGCCGCGACCACGCGTTTGCCCACCTCATCGGCCTCGATGGCCTCGATGGTGGTGATCTCGCGACCGACCACACCGGCCACCGGCGTGACGCACGAGCGCACCACGTTGCCGTCCACCAGCACCGAACACGCGCCGCACTGGGCCAGGCCGCAGCCGTACTTGGTGCCGGTCAGGCCCAGGTCGTCGCGGATCACCCACAGCAATGGCGTGTCGGCGTCGGCATCGACCTCATAGGCCTGTTGGTTAATACGTAATTGCATGGCGGCTTACCTGCTGATCATCGGTGGGTGGTGCATAAGTTCTTATAGGAGTGGTGCGACCGTACGTCGCCCATCGTCGAACTCTAGACCACCGCGCAAGGGCTATCTATGCAATAGCTTGCAAGTTCAGAGGATCAGGCAAGTATTCAACAGGATTGGGTCAATGCTCGGGAAGGTTCTCGCCCACCGCCTGGCGGATACCCTCGAGCAGCATGGTGAACGCCGGGTTGTCGTTGTGCTCGCGCCAGATCAGGTGCAGTTCGCTCTGTGCGCCTTCGCCCAGGTCGATATCGCGGAACACCACGTTCTTGAACACCACACTGCTGGCGCAACGCGGCACCAGGGCCAGGCCCATGCCGGCGTTGACCAGCGCGAGGATGGTCAGCGACGAGCCCAGCCATTGCACGTACTGCGGCGCGACGCGGGCCGAGCGCAGCAGGCCGGTAAGCAACTCATTGAACGGCGGATAGGCGGAATGGGCGTACATCAGGAACGGTTGCGCATCCAGGTCGTGCACGCTGACCGTCTCTGCCTGGGCCAGTCGATGACTGCTCGGCACCGCCAGCACAAATGGCTCGCGCACCAGGCATTCGGTGGCGTAGCCGGGCTCCAGCAGCGGCGCGCGGACAATGCCCAGGTCGATGCGCCGGGCGCGCAAGGCTTCGTACTGCTGGTAGGTGTTCATTTCGGACAGGTCGATCTTGACGTGGGGCTGCTTGAGCCGCGCCTCGGCGATCACCTTGGGCAAAAACTCGTACACCGCACTGCCGACGAAGCTGATGTTGACCGTACCGATATCGCCCTCGGCAAAGCGCCGCGCAGTGACCGCCGCTTGCTGGGCGCGCTCCAGCAGGTACTGCGCCTCGATGAAAAACGCCCGGCCGGCGGCGGTCAGCGCGACGCTGCGGGTGGTTCGGACAAACAGGTCCACGCCCAGATGATGCTCGAGCAACTGAATCTGCCGGCTCAGCGGCGGCTGAGTCATGTTCAGGCGTTCGGCGGCGCGGCGAAAGTTCAGCTCGGTGGCCACGGTGGTGAAGCAGCGCAGTTGCGTCAGTTCGAACATTGATCTAATTCCGGTATCAATCCAATGCCAGGTTAGATTAGACGGGAACAATACCGGGCGTCCATCATCGAGCTGTCCCCAAAAAAAATAATGAAAGGGAGTTGCCCGTGGATACCCTCCAGAATGCGCCAGACCCGAGCGTGCTTGCGAGCGCCGCCGCCAAGGTCAAGCGCCATGTGCTGCCGTTGTTCGTGGTGATGTTCATCGTCAACTACATCGACCGCGTCAATATCGGCTTCGTGCGCAGCCATCTGGAAACCGACTTGGGCATTGGTGCGGCGGCCTATGGCTTGGGCGCAGGGCTGTTCTTCATCGGTTATGCGATCTTCGAAGTACCGTCCAACCTGTTGTTGCAACGCTACGGCGCGCGGGCCTGGTTGACGCGCATCATGTTCACCTGGGGCGCGGCCGCGATGGGCATGGCGTTCGTGCAGGGCGAAACCAGCTTCTACGTGTTGCGCTTTATCCTGGGCGCCGCCGAAGCCGGGTTCTTTCCCGGCATCATCTATTACTTCACCCAGTGGCTGCCGGCCAGCGAGCGCGGCAAGGCCATGGCGATTTTCCTCAGTGGGTCGGCGATTGCCTCGGTGATTTCCGGGCCGGTGTCGGGCGCGTTGCTCAATGTCAGCGGGTTGAGCCTGCATGGCTGGCAATGGATGTTCCTGATCGAAGGCTTCGCCTCCATCGTGCTCTGCGGCTTCGTGTGGTTCTGGTTGCAGTCCCACCCGCACCAGGCCAAGTGGCTCAGCGCTGCGCAAAAACACGCGCTGGTCAGTGCCATTGCACTCGAGCAACAGGCGCGCGAGGCGAGCCGGGGCGTGCGGCCGTCGATGTTCAAACTGCTCGCCGATACGCAGATCGCACTGTTCTGCTTTATCTACTTTTCCATCGCCCTGACCATTTACGGCGCCACGTTCTGGCTGCCGAGCATGATCAAGAAAATGGGCGACCTGGGTGACTTCCAGGTGGGCCTGTTCAATTCCATTCCCTGGTTGATTTCCATCGTCGCCATGTACGGCTTCGCCTCGCTGGCCAGCAAGTGGAAGCACCAGCAGGCGTGGGTGTCACTGATGCTGGTGATCGCCGCGTTCGGCATGTTCATGTCCACCATCGGCGGGCCGGTGTTTGCGTTCGTCGCCATCTGTTTTGCCGCCATCGGCTTCAAGGCCGCTTCGGCGCTGTTCTGGCCGATCCCCCAGGGGTACCTGGACGCGCGGGTCGCGGCGGCGGTGATTGCCTTGATCAATTCGGTCGGCAACCTGGGCGGTTTCGTGGCGCCCACCACGTTCGGTTTGCTGGAGCAGACCACGGGGTCCATCGAGGGCGGCCTCTACGGGCTGGCGGCCACTTCACTGGCGGCGGCGGTGTTGGTGTTTTTTGCCCGCACCGCACCGCGCAGCGGTACGCCACCCACTTCATCCACGGCACATCACACAGTGCGTCCAGGTCCACAGGGAGCCGTCTCTTGAAAATTGTCCGCGTCACCGTCACCCCGATTGCCTTTCGCGACCCGCCGCTGCTCAACGCCAGTGGCATCCATGAGCCTTTTGCGCTGCGCTCGATCATCGAGATTGAAAGCGACACCGGTTACATCGGCCTCGGCGAAAGCTATGGTGATGCGCCAGCGCTGGCGATCCAGCAACAGGTTCAGCCACAGCTGATCGGGCTGGACCCGTTCAACCTCAATGGCCTGCGCACTATCGTCCAGGCCACCGTGGCGGCGTATAGACCGCAGAGCATTGCCGGGGCGGAGCTGGCGCCGGGCTCCCATGCCAGCAAAGCCGTAAGCAATGCCTATTCGGCGTTCGAAGTGGCGTTTCTCGACCTGCAGGCGCACGCGCTGAATGTGCCGCTGGTGGACCTGCTCGGCGGTGCGATTCGCGACCGGATTCCGTTCAGCGCCTACCTGTTTTTCAAATACGCCGAACATATCGATTCGCCCTACAAACCCGACAGTTGGGGGGAGGCCCTGACTGAAGCGCAGATCGTCGCCCAGGCCCGGCGCATGCTTGAAACCTACGGCTTCAAAAGCATCAAGCTCAAGGCCGGTGCGCTGGAGCCGGAGCATGAGGTGCGCTGTATCAAGGCGCTTAAACAGGCGTTTCCGGGCGTGCCGCTGCGCATCGACCCGAACGGCAACTGGTCGTTGCACACCTCGATTCGCATGGCCGAACTGCTGGGCGACGACCTGCAATATTACGAAGACCCGACCCCCGGCCTGGACGGCATGGCCGAGCTGCACGCACGTACCGGCTTGCCCCTGGCGACCAATATGGTGGTGACCGACTTCGACGAGTTTCGCCGCAGCGTTGCGTTGAACAGCGTGCAGATCGTGCTCGCCGACCACCATTACTGGGGCGGCCTGCGTGACACCCAAGTGCTGGCGAAGATGTGCCACACCTTTGGCCTGGGCGTGTCGATGCACTCCAACTCACACCTGGGCATCAGCCTGATGGCCATGGCCCATGTAGCGGCCGCGGTGCCCAACCTCGACTATGCCTGTGACACGCACTACCCGTGGCAGGAGCCGGACGAGGAGGTGATCAAGGGCGGCAAGCTGCCTATCGTCGACGGCTGCGTGAGCATCACCCGCGCGCCGGGGCTGGGCTTGGAACTTGACCACGATCAGTTGGGCAAGCTGCATGACCAATACCTCAGTTGCGGTATCCGTCAGCGTGATGACGTGAAACAAATGCAGCGCTATCAACCGGACTGGAAAACGCTCAAGCCGCGTTTCTGAAGCAGGTCGCTTGCTTTGCCCGGTGACGCATCCGCGTGTGTCGCCGGGCTTTTTTTTGCCTCAGCCCGCGAATCGAAACCCGCCGGCCAACTGCGCCTTTAAAAAGCCCACCAACGCACTCACTGACTTCGGCACATGGGGCGAGTACGGCCGAATCAGGTAGATCTCATCGGCAAACGCGCCCTTGAGCGTCCAACCCTTCAAGACCTGCACCAGCTTGCCCTCGGCCAGCGCCGCATGGGCGCTGAAGTCCGGCAGCAGGGCGATGCCCAGGTGGTTGAGCGCCGCGTCGCGCAGGGCTTCGCTGTTGTTGGTGGCGAAGCTGCCGGCGATGGGGATGGTCAAGCGTTCGATGTGTTGGCTGCCGCGTTCGAAGGTCCAGGCCGGCTGGTCGGTGCCGCGTGGGTAGAACAAACAGTTGTGCGCCGACAGCTCGCTCGGCGTGCCGGGTTCGCCATGGCGCTGCAGGTAGTCGCGGGTCGCGACCAGCACCGAGGCGGTGTCGCAGAGCTTCCAGGCCACATGGGTCTCGGGAATCTGGAAACCATGGCGCACGGCCAGGTCGTAGCCTTCGGCGGCCAGTGAACTCAGGGCGTCGGACACGTCCAGCTGGATGCGCACCTGCGGGTATTGCTGCAAGAATTGCGGCAGGTGCGGCACCAGCTGTTGCCGGGCGAACGCCACGGGCGCGGTCAGCCGCACCAGGCCACGGACTTCCCCGGCCTGGTCGCGCACCGAAGAAAAGCTGCGGGCGATGTGTTCATAGGCGCTGCGCACTTCGCGGGTCAACGACAGCCCCGCGTCGGTCAGCCGTACGCTGCGCGTGGTGCGCGTGACCAGGCGGGTGCCGGTGGCCTTTTCCAGGTCGGAAATACGCTGGCTCACCGCCGACTTGCTCACGCCCAGGCGCGCGGCGGCGGCGGTGTAGGTGCCTTGTTCTTCCAGCACCGACAGCCAGTGGATATGGGTCCACAGCCCTTCGATCTCGGCTTTTTCCATGGGGGTATTGTTCGCCAGTGTGCACAATAAGTTCAGGATTATGCTCTGGTTCGGAACAAAGCGAAAGCCTAAGGTGGGTGCCAACGCCAACTACCTGGAGCGCCTGCCATGCCCACTACCCTTGAGCACTACATCAACGACCAGCGCGTGAGCCGCGATGATCGCTATCAGGACGTCTACAACCCGGCCACCGGCGAAGTCACCGCGCGCGTGGCCCTGGCCAGCCGCCAGACCGTGGCCGAAG
>NZ_CVTO01000066.1:0-1328 GCF_900004715.1 Pseudomonas sp. 24 E 13 | reverse complement strand
GGTGGCGCGGCGGGCCGGCCCTTCCAGACTCGCCCGCCATTGAACAGCGAGTCCAGGGCAACCACGGCGCCCATCAGCCTTGCCTCACCAGGCCGCAGAACACCCCTTCGATAGCCAGGTCCTGATCGGCCCCGACCACAATAGGCTGATACGCCAGGTTGCGCGGCAGCAGGCGCACCTTGTCGCCCGTGCGCTCGAAACGCTTGATGGTGACTTCACCGTCCAGGCGCGCCACCACAATCTGCCCGTTCAAGGCCTCGGCACTGCGCCGCACGCCCACCAGGTCGCCATCGAGAATACCGTCCTCGATCATCGAATCGCCCTGCACACGCAGCAGGTAGTCCGGGGTTTTGGCGAACGTGGCGGGGTCCAGTTGCAGGCGATTGTGCACTTCGGCATCCGCCCCGATGGGCAGGCCCGCGGCCACACGACCGAGCACCGGGATGTCCAGCCATTCCGGGCGCGGCGGTTGGTTGAGCAGGCGAATACCACGGGCCTGGTTGGGGTTGACTTCGATAAAGCCCGCTTCGGTCAGGGCTACCACATGCTTGCGGGCGACGCTGCGCGAGGCAAAGCCGAACGCCTCGGCGATCTCGGCGAGGCTGGGGGGCTGGCCTTGCTGCGCGATGCGGTCGCGGATGAAGGTCAGGATGGCGGTACGGCGGGGGGTCAGGGTTGTCATGGAGTACATTTGTACTCCTGTGGGAAATTTCTGACAATAGCCGTCAGTCGGGGGTGGGGGGTGGCCGGGATGTTGGATTGGACCGGGTACATATCCGTTTCTGCGGTCACGGCTGCTATGGGTTCCGCCCTTACGGCGGCTCACTTTTGGAAAAGAGCCCCAAAAGTAACCAAAAGGGCTCTTGCCCCACCACTCGGCACCTCGCCTAGGCTCGGTGTGCCCACAATCCGACATTGATGTGGGGGGCCGCCGCCACGCGCCATCCATGGCGCGGGGCGGCTAAACCGGCGTCCTGCCGGTTTACCCCCCACATCAATATCGAATTGCGGCCAGCGTGGTTTAACGGGGCGCCTAAGATCAAAAGCAAGAGCGGCTCGCTTCGCATCGTGGATACGCGGGCTTGCGTACACCGCCATCTGTAGGAGCGAGCTTGCTCGCGAAAAACTCACAGGCGCCGCGTTGAGTCAGGAAGCACGCGTTATCGTTGACGTTTTTCGCGAGCAAGCTCGCTCCTACACAGCGCAGCCGCGCCCACCCGTAACCACGATGCGAAGCGAGCCGCTCTTGATCTGGCTTTTGATCTTAGGCGCCCCGTTAAACCACGCTGGCCGAACGCAGGCTTGAATTCGTGGGTAACCCGGCAGGA
>NZ_CVTO01000013.1:0-3671 GCF_900004715.1 Pseudomonas sp. 24 E 13 | reverse complement strand
GTTGCGTGTGTTGATCGACGGCCGTCTGCGAGTGCCGCTCGATGCGCCGTTCTTCAAGGCGGGCCCGGCATTGGTCATCACCTGCGTAACCCCGGAAAACCAGTTCCCCCGTGGTCCCGAGTGCCTGGTGGTACCGGGTGTGGAGGGCCAGGTCGACCTGCGATCGGCGCTGGTGGCGCTTGCCAACCGTGGCGTCAACGAAGTGCTGGTGGAAGCCGGCCCGAGCCTGGCGGGCGCGTTTGCCCAGCAAGGGCTGGTCGACGAGTACGTGATTTTCGTCGCCGGCAAGTTTCTCGGTTCCGCTGCCCGACCCTTGCTGGACTGGCCGCTTGAGAAGCTGGCCGATGCTCCCCACCTCAAGATCACTGACATGCGTGCCGTGGGCGACGACTGGCGAATCACTGCCATTCCCGTGCCTGCGGCGAGCGTATAATTCCCGGCCCGCGCTTGAGCGTCAGCCCCCCGTTTTCAGGAGAACGACATGTTCACCGGCATTATCGAGTCCATCGGCAGCATCCGTGCAATGACCCCCAAAGGCGGCGATATTCGCCTGCTGGTTGAAACCGGCAAGCTGGACCTGGGCGACGTCAAGCTGGGCGACAGCATCGCCGTCAGCGGTGTGTGCCTGACCGTCGTCGAGCTGCCGGGCAACGGCTTCGCTGCCGATGTGAGCCGCGAGACCCTGGACTGCACCGCGATGAACGATCTTGCGGCCGGCAGCCCGGTCAACCTGGAAAAAGCCCTGACGCCCACCACGCGCCTGGGCGGCCACCTGGTCAGCGGGCATGTCGACGGCGTCGGCGAAGTCGTGGCCCGCAGCGAGAACGCGCGCGCCGTGGAGTTTCGTATCCGCGCGCCGAAAGAGCTGGCCAAGTACATCGCCCATAAAGGCTCGATCACCGTCGACGGCACCAGCCTGACCGTGAACGCCGTGAATGGCGCCGAATTCGAACTGACCATCATTCCCCACACCCTCAGCGAAACCATCATGGCCTCCTACCAGCCAGGCCGGCGGGTGAACCTGGAAGTGGACTTGCTTGCCCGTTACCTGGAGCGCCTGTTGCTGGGCGAAAAGGCCGCAGAGCCTGCATCAGGCACCATCACCGAAAGTTTTCTGGCCGCTAACGGCTACCTGAAATCCTGACCAAGGGGGTGCCGCGTGGCGCTCAATAGCATCGAAGAACTGGTTGAAGACATCCGCCAAGGCAAGATGGTCATCCTGATGGATGACGAAGATCGCGAGAACGAAGGCGACATCATCATGGCCGCCGAAGCGTGCAAGGCCGAGCACATCAACTTCATGGCCAAGCACGCCCGTGGGTTGATCTGCATGCCCATGAGCCGTGAACGCTGCGAATTGCTCAAGCTGCCGTTGATGGCGCCGCGTAATGGCTCGGGCTTCGGCACCAAGTTCACCGTATCGATTGAAGCCACCACCGGCGTCACCACCGGCATCTCCGCCGCCGACCGTGCGCGCACCGTGCAGGCTGCTGCTGCGAAAGACGCCAAGGCTGAAGACATCGTCAGCCCCGGCCACATCTTCCCGCTGATGGCCCAGCCGGGCGGCACCCTGGCGCGTGCGGGGCACACCGAAGCCGCGTGCGACCTGGCGCGCATGGCCGGGTTCGAGCCGAGCGGGGTGATCTGCGAGGTGATGAACGACGACGGCACCATGGCCCGTCGCAGTGAACTCGAAGCGTTTGCCGCCGAGCACAACCTCAAGATCGGCACCATTGCCGACCTGATTCACTACCGCATGATCCACGAACGTACCGTTCAGCGGATTGCCGAGCAGCCGCTCGACAGCGAACTGGGCCACTTCAATCTGGTGACCTACCGTGATTCAGTGGAAGGCGACGTGCACATGGCGCTGACCCTGGGCACCATTTGCGCCGAAGAGCCGACCCTGGTGCGCGTCCACAACATGGACCCGCTGCGCGACCTGCTGATGGTCAAGCAGCCCGGCCGCTGGAGCCTGCGCGCGGCCATGGCCGCGGTTTCCGAGGCGGGCAGTGGCGTGGTGCTGTTGCTTGGCCACCCGCTGGATGGCGATGTACTGCTGGCGCATATCCGCGAAACGGCCGACCACGTGCCGGTGAAAAAACCGACCACCTACAGCATCGTCGGTGCCGGTTCGCAGATCCTGCGCGACCTCGGTGTACGCAAAATGCGCCTGATGAGCGCACCCATGAAATTTAATGCGATATCCGGTTTCGATCTGGAAGTTGTAGAATACGTGCCCTCCGAATAAAGGCTGGCGATTCCTGCCCCTTGTTCGCGGTTAAATCATCACTGAGGGACGCACTTTTCGCGTCCCGGCTCTTTAAGAGATTTGTCGAATGACCCTGAAGACCATCGAAGGTACCTTCATCGCCCCCAAAGGCCGCTATGCCCTGGTGGTTGGCCGCTTCAACAGCTTCGTGGTTGAAAGCCTGGTAAGCGGTGCCGTTGACGCCCTGGTTCGCCACGGTGTGAGCGAGAGCGACATCACCATTATCCGTGCCCCTGGCGCCTTCGAAATTCCACTGGTTGCGCAAAAGGTTGCCCAGCAGGGTGAATACGCGGCAATCATCGCCCTGGGTGCGGTCATTCGTGGCGGTACCCCGCACTTCGAATACGTGGCCGGCGAATGCACCAAGGGCCTGGCCCAGGTGTCCATGGAGTTCGGCGTGCCCGTCGCTTTCGGCGTGCTGACCGTTGACTCCATCGAGCAAGCCATCGAGCGCTCCGGCACCAAGGCCGGTAACAAAGGCGCTGAAGCTGCCCTGTCCGCCCTGGAAATGGTCAGCCTGCTGTCGCAGTTGGAGGCCAAGTGATTTCCGACGAAAGCGATCGTTTCAACCCACGCGACGAGCGTCCAGCCGACGCCGGCAAGCCTTCGAAAAGCGAAAAGCGTCGTGCTGCGCGCCAGCTGGCGACCCAGGCGCTGTACCAGCGCCACATGGCCGGCACTGCGCTGAACGAAATCGAAGCGCAATTTCGCGTCGATAACGATTTCACCTTCGCTGACCAGAGCTACTTCCACGACATCCTGCACGGTGTTCCGGCCAACCTGGACGAGATCGACAAGGCCTTGGCGCCCTGCCTGGACCTGACCCTCGAAGAGCTGGATCCGGTTGAACTGGCCGTGCTGCGCCTGTCCACCTGGGAACTGCTCAAGCGCGTCGACGTGCCGTACCGCGTGGTGATCAACGAAGGCATCGAACTGGCGAAAGTCTACGGTTCGACCGACGGCCACAAGTTCGTCAATGGCGTGCTCGACAAGCTGGCCCCGCGCCTGCGGGAAGCCGAAGTGAAGGAACACAAGCGCTAAGTTGCGCTTGTGGCCTTGATGGGTGAGTTCGAGCTGATCCGCAACTATTTCGCCGCCGCGCCCTGCGCGCAAGGCGGCGAAGGCATTGCCCTGGGGATCGGCGACGACTGCGCCTTGCTGGCGCTCCCCGCCGGGGAGCAACTGGCAGTCTCCACTGACACCTTAGTGGCCGGCGTACACTTTGCCGACCCGTGTGACCCGTTCCTGCTCGGCCAGCGCTCGCTGGCCGTGGCAGTGAGCGACCTGGCCGCCATGGGCGCCCATCCCCTCGCGTTTACCCTTGCCCTGACCACGCCGACCGTCGATGCCGACTGGTTGCAACGCTATGCCCAGGGTTTGAACGCCATGGCGCAACGCT